>JAFGSR010000018.1 GCA_016934515.1 Sedimentisphaerales bacterium | reverse complement strand
CTTCAACTAAAGCTGATTTGCCTTCCTTGCCAGAACCCAAAAATCTTCTGCTTGCCGCTCAAAAGCAATTATTAGAGCGACCCTTAACTTATAAAAGAATAATTTAAAGGGGGGATCGCACTTTCAATTATTCTCCCCACGAAAGAAAGTTCTTATGAAAAATCAGATTATACTCATAGTCGGCTGTGTTTTTTTTACCACGGCAATGTTATGTAATGGTGAAAGTGTTCGGGTTCATCCTGCGTCGCAAATGACGGGCGAATATATTGACGAGATAAAAAAAGTCGCCGATTGGCAGCTTACGCAAAGTACCTGGAACGACTCTGTCTACTGGGAGCGGGGGACGCTTCATACGGGGATGATAGCCACTTACGAAGCCACGAAAGACGAAACCTATTTGAATAAAAGTTTGCAATGGGCACAGCAGTACAATTGGCGCATGGCCACAGATTCCAGACATGCAGATAATCATACCTGTACCCAGACCTATCTCGAATTATATTTTCTCGATCAGCAAGATCCGTCCCGATATGCACATTTTCAATCGGTTGCGGATGTTATGGTGACAGATCCCCGGTACTTCAATTGCGATGTTGCCGGCGGAAGTGAGGTCTGGTGGTGGTGTGATGCGCTGTTTATGGCGCCGCCGGGAATGGTTCGGCTCAGTCGAGCGACGGGTGATTCAAGCTATGCGAATATGACGCACTGGATGTGGCTGGAGACAGAGAATTGTCTATATGATCCGCAAGAGCATTTGTTCTTTCGGGATATTAATTATTTTGATGATCGAGTTGGCGGCGAAAAGGTTTTCTGGAGTCGCGGCAACGGCTGGGTTGTCGGAGGAATTGTACGGATTCTTCGTTTTCTGCCGCTGGATGATCCGATGCGGGGGCACTATGAGACACTGTTGCAGGAGATGGCGCCTAAACTTGCATCGCTCCAGCAGCCGGATGGGTATTGGTATTCGAATCTACTGTATCCGGAACAGTTTAATTTGCCGGAAACAAGCGGAACGGGCTTTTTTTGCTATGCGATTGCCTGGGGAATCAATAACGGTCTTCTGGATTCTGCTACCTATGGCCCGATTGTGGATAACGCTTGGGAAGCCTTGAAAGGAGCAGTTCTGGAAACCGGCTTGCTCGGTTGGGTGCAGGCCCCGGGAGCCAGTCCCGCTATTTCATATCCGGATCGGTCTTATGTCTATGGGGTTGGGGCATATCTGCTGGCCGGCAGCGAAATGCAGAAATATACACAATCAAAACAACAGACTGTCATAGATAATTTTGAGGCGTATCATTCAACGAGTGCGCTTAAACAGAAGTGGCAAGATGGATCTGTCAACGGCACAGGAGCCCAAATTCGCCTGGGAGATTATGGAGACCGGTTTGCGGTTCTTCACTATCAGAATGATATTTCTCGTCCGACTTCTCAACTTGATCATACGTTCTCGTCTCCACAGGATTGGACAATTGAGGGAGTTACCAGCCTGTCAATCTTAATTCGGGGAGATGCGAACAACGCCCAAATCCCGATCTATGTTCACCTTGAAGATCAATTGGGCAATTCCGGAGACATGATACTGGAAAATGGATCAGTGCTTCAATCGACGATTTGGCAGGAAGTTGTTTTTGATCTTGAGTCGATCCCCCAGGTTGATTTAACACAGGTTACAAAGGTTAGCTTGGGAATCGGCACCATCGCTCCGGCCGTTCCGGCCTATGGGCAAGGCAGTGCGCGAATCGATACAATCCAGTTGTTTCCTTCCCGGTGTCTTTTTATTGACGCAGCCGATTTCGATGGAAATTGTAAAGTAGAGCTGGCTGACTTTGCTGCTTTGGCATCGGAATGGACAGAACAGTATGGACAAACCATCACGCCGGTTCAGCCCGATCCAGCGAATCTTTGGGCGTATTGGCCGTTTGACGAAAACTCCGGACTCACGGCGTCCGATGTTTCCGGTCATCAATTTAATGGAACTTTGGCAGGTGCCTGCGGGTGGCGGCCGGATGCAGGAAAGGTTGGCGGAGCTGTTCAGATAGACGGCAGCATAAATAATAACAGCCGAATTACGATTCCTGGCGAATCCCTCGGATTACCTGTTTCCACTGTTTCCATGTGGGTACAGCTTGATGCGGAGCAGATTTCGGCCATTCGTTATCTATTAGGACATACGACGACCCCGACTTTTACGAATCGGATACAGATATATATGGATAGCTCCAATACATCACTGGATCTTGGGTTGGGTGGTTCCCATGCGCTTGCAACAGGGATACAGACTCTGCCTGTCGAACAATGGGTTCATGTGGTGTTGACTCTTGATGGTTCCAATTATCAGTGTTATGTCAATGGGATACTGAAAAAGACCGGCCAATACACGAATTTGGCCCAGGTTAACAGCATAGCGCATATCGGCAACAATGGCTCTTCTTCTGCGTTGGAAGCGTTTAACGGTTTGATTGATGAAGTACGCATCTATAACAAGGTTTTGTCATACGGTGAGATTCGATATCTTACGCAAGCCGGACCCTTGGTAATAATTGAGAATCCGAAGAATACAGATTTATATCTGGACGGTATGATTGATATGCAGGATATGATCCTCTTTCTGCAGGACTGGATGCAGGATAATCAGTGGCCAAAATAATCTTTGGGCTTGCGGTTATTTTGTCGCAACAAGCGACAACGTCACCGACGAGGTGATTATGGAGTATATTAAACTCCAGGACCACACTGAGCCGAGCGATGCCGGCGATAATTTCAGGGTTCTAGCGGTGGACGACGATTTCAGTCCAAAGCTACCGGCTTATAGCCGGTGTTGTTTATTCCTGTTTTTTTACGATACGCTAATGGTTTGATTCCTTTTTGTTGGTAAAAATAACGGGAAAGATGGTTGGTATTAAAATAACCT
>JAFGSR010000217.1 GCA_016934515.1 Sedimentisphaerales bacterium | reverse complement strand
TTTGCGTTGTGGTGTCCAAAATTATACCCAAAAACAATTACATGAAATTTTGACTGCTAAAAACCCATTATTAGAGGTTCCCTTAAACATTTTACACGAAATATTAGTGATTTTTAGTGGTACCCTAATGGTTGGTAAACACTTAAATGGGAAATCTCAATTAAGAAAGGATATGTGATATGAGCAGTAAATTAGCAAAAAGATTATTGATTGCTAGTTGTGTCATCGTAATTGTTAGTGTTGGTTTTATGGTGTTTAGTACTCCTAATGCCGGTGCGGCAAATTTGGATGTTTATGTAAAGTGTCAGGCATGTGGCGAGGCAAAAACTTACAGCTCAAAAGATTTTGCCGAACTTGCTCGGAAACAACTTAATGAGTTAAAGAGTTCTGACCCGGATCTTTTTGATGAAATAAAGGATGAATTTGCAATCGTTTCTGAGCGTTATGGTTTGCCGCCTGAGTCGGTACCCACGCTGAGTGATGCGGAAATTGAAAAAAGGCTTATTAGTTCCTGGGGCAGCAAGGAAAAGGATATTCCAATTAAATGCGAAAAGTGTGGCGAGTACGAATGCTTCAGGGCGTTAAAGTGCAAGAAATGCGGTGAAATTTTTGATATTAAGAAGCCTCAGGACAAATTAATCAAGACATGTCCAAAATGCAGAGGTGGTTAATCCAAATATAGCGTAGTACATGATTTTGATGATAATCATGTTCGGCTCCAACTGTTTGCGATGGCATATAATATCGGCAACTTCAGGAGACGTTTAGCGTTGGCCAAATCTATAAAAGACTGGTCACTGCGAACAATGGGGGAAAAGTTCGTCAAGATCGGAGCCAAGGTTGTTATTTGACCCGGATTTCCCAGATAAACCGTGACAAAGAAACAGAATTTTGATAGTATAGGGCTTGTGGATGCTGTTTGAGATAGTTTTGCTGTTCTGATCTGGAGCACTAAATGGGTGAAAGCAAAAAGGATGCCCTGAGAGTCAATTTTGATCGAAAATTGAAGCTCGAATTTCACGGAGTGAAATAACCATTCGGCCAAGTGCATCTTTTTCCCGTGAAGGTTTTGTGATAATTACGGGGAAACAGGAGATACATTATGGACAAGACAAATGATCGAGTGCGGCGACTAGCCGAACGCGGGCGATTATGGCAGCGGCACCTGGAGCGATGGCGAAAGAGTTCGCCGACCCAGGCCGAATAAACGCGAACGCCATTGACAACATGGTTTGAGACTGGCTGGCACTTAACCACTGCCAAGAATGGCTTGTCGGGCAAAATCTTTGAATTGCTGGATAGACTTCTTGGAATTTTACACTACGTTTTTTGACTTCTGTTCCAAAGTATAGATCAACCCAAACCATCGGGTGCGCAACAAAGTGCGCAATAAGCGTGCTCTTTTGGCAGTATTTCGAACTCCATCACTACTTTGCCCAGCATCGTAAGTTATTTAATTACAAGTATTAACAATTTTACCGCAATCAACAACAACCATGCGCGCCGGTTTGAAGAACCTGGTGGTATGATAAATCTGATGGTGTTCCGGTTTATGCAAAAGCCTTGTCGAGGGCTTCTTTGAAGTATTCGGTGGACAATCAAGTTTAAATGTAACGAAGGCCCTCTTTTCTAGAACAGAAAGAGGCCCTTCGCGTTTGACGGAGGATCTCGAGGTATGAAAAATGGCAGGACAAAAACCTGTAGAAAAATTCGTTGCTGGTCAGGTATCAGCAGCGCTTTGGGGAAATGACATCACGGCACGGAATGGTAATAAAGCAATCATTCTGAAGGCCTCGATACAGCGAAGATACAAGGACGAAAAAGACAACCAGTGGAAGTCATCGACGAGCTTCAGCAGGAACGAAATACCCTTAGCAATATATTGTTTGCAGAAGGCTTTCGAGAAGATGATAGAAAAGCAAATCGAAGGTTCTGATGACGGCGTCGTGGAAGAAGTGGTGATGTAAGTATGGTTTTATTTGAGGCGGTTCTGGTGCGTTGAAGAGCCGCCTGTTTTCAATTCTTTTTCTTGAATCAGTAATGGCGTGTGTCATTGGCGGGTTGCCTAGGCTTGAGCAACCCGCCAAAGAGTTGTATGCCGGAGGAACGGAAAATGAAAGCAGATCGAAAACTTTTACCTGTGGTGGTAGTTGAGGATACGAAATTCCTGGTGGACATCGAACGTAGGGAGTTTCGGGCATTCAGAGACGCAGGACATCGCATCGATATGCACTCAATACAGGGCCGGGAAATGATCAAAGCCATAATGGGGCAAGAGTGGCGCATTCATGGGCGGGACAACCTGCCTTCGGTATCTGAATGCGTCAAATGAGAAGGGTGAGGTGTGAATCGAAAATGGCAGACTTTTACCACATGGATCAACCGTTTATTCAGCGGGTCATGAATCAGCATGAGATCGACAGAGCTATCCGCCAAGCTAAGGGCCCGAGAGACTTCGATCCATCAATCAAGAAAATCTGGGACCGGTTGCTTAAAAAGCCAACAAGGCGAAGGGAGACAAAGAAGCAAAACTCAAGGTCGTTTTATGACGTATACAACCGAGGGTTTCGGGATGGAATAAGGGCGATATTGAAGGTAGTTGAATTGGCAGCGGGAAATAGTTGCAGCGAGACCGCAAAAGAAGTTTTACCGAGTCCGAGGAGCACCGGCTGGAAAGAAAAGGCAAGCCCGGAGGCCTACATGCTATAGAGTGAAGGTTGTCGCAACTGCGAGGGAAATGTGGCCCTGCTTTCCTAAGCCGAGTTGGGAACCTTTCAGTACGACATCTTACCAATCTAAGGCTTGTAATCTGCAGCCTTTTCGGATACTCTAATCATCGAAAATTATAGCAGCATCGTTAGGCTGCGTTTACGAGAAAGTCTGGATAGACCTATGGCGCGAAAGAAATTATCTCCGAAAGCTATTTGCCCCTGTGGCAGCGGCAAGAAGTACAAAAACTGCTGTTGGCATAAGGACTTTGAATGGGCACAGGATGACGATGGCACCATCCGCAAAGCGATCCCTATTCCTGATGAACTGGCGGAACTGCTCCAAGAGCAGCGCCAGGCTTTTATTGATGAACATGGGCGAGAGCCTGGCCCGGAAGACTTAATATTTCCTGATTCACCCCACCCGGAGCACCTGGAACATATGATGGTTGAAGACATGAAGAAAGCCGGGATCGATCCTGCTCTGATTCATGCCTTTGAGGAAACCGGATTGCTGATTTCGGAGGATAATAAAGACCTGTTCACAGATGAAGATATGGATGCGTGGCATGAGGCAATCGCCGAGTACAAGATGAAGCATGGCTTACATGAACCGCCGAAATATCCAATTGGCACTATTGCTCTTTATGGGCCGGATGATAAGATTACCACAAAGATCGTGGCTAGCGTCATCACCAGTGAGGATGCCGAACCGATCCTGGAACGCTGGGTAGGGACAAAACTGATAGGCAATGAAAAAATCTTGCGGGAAATAAAGGCTTTCTTCAAGAAACACAAGGTGAAATCCACCGTCATGACCGACGGCAATCTGGGATGTCCGCATGAGGAGGGCGAAGATTTTCCTGTCGGCGAAGACTGCCCCTTCTGTCCGTTCTGGAAGGGCGAGCAGGGAAGTGCAGGGCGCCCGTAATATTCAAGCTTTTTTGATGGACTGAAATGAGTGGAGTGTTTCCATGATACGGGACACCAACATCGTACCGGCTGGGGACGACCTGGCCGGCTGGAAGAAGATTGAGCGCATTCTGGGTAAGCGCATCAGCGAACGGGTTAAAGTTGCCGGGTTATTTACGGAAGCCCTTTTCCGGCAGTATTTCGGGTGTAAGCGTGCCGAATATCTGGCGAAAGAATATGAGTGCATGTCGGTGGTACATGCCTTTATGGAGTGGCTTGTTTACGACTATCGACCGGTCCTGCGAAGCGAAAAGAAAAAAAGGAAAGACAAGAACCGGCATCGGCACAGCAGCGTACGCCGGGGCAAAACCCTGGCGGAAAAGATGTTGGCGTCTGGATTGTCAACTGCGGAGGCAAGGCTGCTGGAAACATGTATGCAGGCAAATCCCAGTCTGTTCAGGATCACCGGTGTGACATCCGGTTCTGCCGTAACCGTGGAAGACATCATTTTGGGCGGCGAGTACGTAATCCATGATAAGATGCTTTCCGAATGCGTCCAGGCCGACCAGTTCCTAACCGGCCGGGTATTTCCGGTTGGCCAGTTCCACTTCTTCTCGCCGGCGGGTCCGCCGCTATCGAACCTGTTGGTAACAGAGGCTGCCGATTACTTAGAGTCTGTAGGCGTGGAATTCAGCCGGGAAGGCCTGCGACGCGGGGCGGACAAGTTCGGCTTACTGTGGAACTGGTATGACAAACGGTCCAGAGAAGTTCGCATGCCATTGCTCCGCAATACCGATGGAGAAGACCTCATTTTACAGACGGCTTCGTTTTCTGTCGCGGATGAAAAAGCTGTCAGGGAGGCTCTGGCCCGGCGGAAGGACATTGAATACGACGAGGATGAAGACGAATACAACTGGCTGCGATATCAGGCCAAGCAACCC
>JAFGSR010000216.1 GCA_016934515.1 Sedimentisphaerales bacterium | reverse complement strand
TGGCTATCATGACTCAAATTACTTTGCCTTGAAAGTCAAACAAGCCTTCCCGGGCAAAAAAACAACCAACTTTTTCTGAACAGAACCTAACTGATTTTTTGTCAGCTTGAAGGAATTTAAAACCATTTTTTTGATTTGTTCGGTACCGGCAGCGGCAAGGGCGGCGTTGGTAGTTGACAGTTCGGCCTGGATTAATAATTGTTTGAACTGATCGTCCGGAAGTGTGGGGTCTAAGGTTTTTCGCTGGTTCTCGGGTAAAGAGGCTAATTCGGAGATGAATGTTGCGATGACTTTCAGTAAGGGCACGGTTTCGGCACTTGCCAGGAGGGCTTTTAGGGCGGCGTTTAAGATGTCTTTGCGTTTAGCCATACTATTATCCAGGAAGAAGGCGGGCACGGCCCGCCCTACGCTTCGCCAGCATTAAAACACTGTGTGCGTAACGAGTTGCCCACACTATCGCTCTAGCGAATAATCGGTGGGGCAAGCCCCGTCCAACAGTCTGGTTAGAAAACAGGGATAAGTCGATTTATGGGATTAGAATAGCTGGTTTTGGTGTGAAAGTCAAGGGGGTTTTTTGGGGTGGAAAATCCTGGTAAGGTGTTTGGGGTGGTGGTGTTGGGAATAATAAAAATCAGTTATTTCGCCCCTTCAGGGCTGGGGAAAGGTTTGTTCGTGTTTACCCAGGGCGATGCCCTGGGCTGGTCTATTGCGCCCCGTTGGGGCTGGAATGAGGATGTTAGCGGAAGCTGGTTAAGTAGCGGACAATGTTAAAAAGTGATGTGTTTCGGTGGTGGAATTTAAGAGTGCCGGCGAGACGACGGCGGTACGGGGGAATTAATCATGGGCAAGATGCCCATACCACCTCAGTTTTTAAGGTGCGTCTTCGCGGCGGTTAATTGAATAGAAGACCCCATGTTTCCACATGGGGCTCGGGTGGGGAGTGAGATTTTGGTTGGTTGGGGATTGCAGCGATTAATGTTATTGAGAAATGGCGGATACACGGACAAACACGGACAAACACGGACAGACACGGACAGGCACGGGCGGACACGGGCGGGCACACGGATAGGCACGGGATGGTGGGTGGAGTGTAAGAAAGCCTGAGGTCAGAAGTCAGAGGTCAGAAGTCAGAAGGGTGAAGACAAGATGTCGGAGAGAGGGCGGGGGGGCGGGGTACAGAAGACTCCATGTTTCTACGTGGGAATTACCCCCGCCTGGCGGAGGGGGCTAGGATTGGTTTTTTGGGATGCGGTGGTTTTTGGGAGGGCAGAGAACTCCAGAGAACCGCGTGGGTAACAAGTTACCCACCCTGCAATTCTAATCCGTATAATTTGGATTCATTGCAGCTTTAGCGGCGTGCAGGGCGAGCAGGATGTACTCATCTCTTTTGGCGCCAAATTCTTTGAGTCGCGTGGCGCATTCGGAAAGTATTATGGCTACCGGTTTGCTGGTAGCCGTAAGCGAGATGGCAGCGACCAAGTCGGCCAGCAGGAAGGCTCCTTCTTCAGCGTGGCCATGAGCAAAAGCAGCAGAAGCATTATCTGCCATAGTTTTCAACTCGACAGTATTAACGTTCAGGTTGGTCAAACCACTTTTAAGAGAAAGGATTATCATAGCGGTTGCGGTATCGTGGTCATTTTTGAGTTGTCGCCAAAGTGAAATATAGTGAGGTTCGTTGCCAATAATTCGCGCCAGGGCCAGGGCCATTTCTGAACGAAGTGAGTTATTTTCAAGTGAAGCAAGGAAAGGTAACATCTCGGTCAGGGCTTCGCCGCAATGCATTTTCCCAAGGCTTTGAGCATAAGCAATTCTCACGCCAGGATCAGTTTCCTTTCTGAAAAAATCAAGTAATACAGAGATGCTTTCGGTATCACCAAGAGTTGCCAGAGCGCGGGCACTTCTGGCACGGAGCAGAGTATATTCTGAAAGAAGAGTTTCGCGAAGAGCAAAGACCGCGCTCTTGTCGCCCATTTTTCCGAGTGCCCAGGCGGCGCTCAAGGTAAGATCCGGTTCATCCCCTCCTAATACGAGAATAAGAGCATCTATCAATTCCGGATCCGGTCTGCTGTTTGCCACGGCGATTATGGCTTCATAACGGACATTGTAACTAGGGTCATTCAAAGCTTCAATAAGTTCGTAATTACAAATCCGGTTTTTCGCAAGCCCAAGCCGTTGAGTAATAGAAACTCTGCCGTTCTCATCTGGTGTGTGATAATATCGGAATAAAGAACCCACGGCCAGGACAGGATTGCCCTGAAGAAGCAATCCGAAAAATTTAAGCGTAGTCATCGCTCCCCCCGAACGGGTGCGGTTCAGGACGAATATCCCGGCAGATAATACAAACGCCGAGAACATAAACAATGGAGTATAGGCATCTATTTTGAAAATAAGAAAAGCGGCATCAAGGGAAGCGGCGGATTTTAGCAGATAACCGGCGAGCAAAGGAGCCATTCCGCCGACAAGACCCACGCCGGCATAAAAAACGGCCATGTAGGCAGTTTTCCGCTGGGCAGGTACGGCGTTTACAAACAGGTATCTCCCCATTCCTATGGCCCAGGCGGTACTTGAAATCCCTAATATAAAAGTAATGGTAAGTGCAACCTCAACACTGGCATCGCTGTGTCTGGGCATAATAAAGCACAGCAGAGGAAGAGGCAGCATTAAAACCGCCCCGGAGAGCATAATAGGTTTTGAACCATACCGATCGGCAGCCCATCCCCAAATAAAGCTTGACAGCAATGCCCCAAAATAGGTGCCCATATCCAGCCAAACCACTAACATAGACGAAAGCCCGACTTGTTCTTTCATGTAGAGCGGGATAAATGCCGCTAAAGCACCGATACCGATGGTTACCAGCGAGAGACCCAACATAAAATTTCTGAAATTGACATCTTTAAGGGACGATAGCATTTCCCGAAAGTGCGTACCATTTGCAGTAGATTGACGGACTGCCTGTCCTCCAGGAACATAGCAAAAACAATAAACAGCCAATACGCCGGCAACTATACCGCCACCGATTATAAACATGTATTTATTTATACCCTGGTAATGACCGATTATATAGCCGGAGACAGCTACGGTGGCGATTGCCAGAAGCTGGTTGACTATGCTGGAAGTGGCACTGAATTTACCTCTGATATTGTCAGGTATCATTTCTTGTGCCCAGGGATACATGGCGGTTTCAGAAATTGCACGGCATATCGCAAAGCCGAACACACAGCAGACAACCCATAGGTAACCGGTTTCCATGCCAAAGTTCTTTATGACCAGGGGAACCAAAAGAAGACCGGCGGCAAAGATTTTTCTTACTCCAAAGAAAATCAGAAATACCCGTTTAAGCCCGAAGCGGGCGACATAGGGAGCGGTGAAGACAGCCGAGATACCGCAAAACGGCAGAAGCGAGAGCAGCAATCCTATCCTGGCCTTATCGAGTCCGAGTTCGTCAAGAAAGAGTATGAAAACGGAGCCGGCAGCGGCAGTCAGCCAGAAAATTATGTTAAAACCATTCCCGGCTATCTGCCAGGGCAAACGTCTGATTTTTTCCAGGTTGGTTAGTTCGGACATCGATATCACACTATTAGTCAAATTACGTAACCGTTCAATGGGAATAAATATGAATCATAATCCCAGTAGCGATATAGCTCCTTGGCTAGCTGAGTTTCATAGGATTTCCGTAAACAAAAGTATGTAACAGTTCAACCACACTACTGAACTTCTCATTTATTAAAACACCAAATTGACCTGCGCTCAATACCTGGTCCAATCTTTATGCGAATTTAAAGCTTCATATTGCATTGCTGTATTCATGGAGCGAGGGTGTAACCGAAGCGGAAGTAAAACAACGATCCGCAAATTTCATCGGGGCCAGATTACCCAGTGAACTATGCGGACGACGTGGGTTGTAATCGTCTCGCCACTGCTCTATCTTAACACGAGCTTCCGCCAGGGACAAGAACCAGTTCTCATTGAGATACACGGCACGGAATTTGCCATTGAAACAGCCAGGATTCTTTCCGGGATTTTCATTAACCGCGGTGGTGTAAACATTTCTTGACAGGAGTGATGGGTTGGGGTAGGGTTTTGGGGGTTAACAAAGAGATGTTGAATTTTGGATTTTGAATGTTTAAGAGATGGAACCGCAGATGAACGCGGATAAACGCGGATCCTGCACTACGTGAAGTGCAGGGCAAGTTTTTTGCGGATTTTTGAGGTGCTGTTGGGCAGTGGTTGATTTAATAGAAGGTCCCATGTTAGCATATAGGGTTTGGGTGGTTTTGTGGGATGCGGTGGTTATTGCGAGATGACGGGGTGATGGTTGAAGGGAAGACATGCTCGAGAGGGGAGAGGGTCAGGATTTTATGAGTAATGCTAATATTGGGAGAAAGGCAGGGGCGGGTAATATTTCACTTAAGAGACAGTTCGTATCGGTTATTATTTTGGTTGTGTGGTTTACGGGCGGCTGTGCTGTTTCCGTTCCGAAGGGAAAGGTATTTCGCGTCAATTACGAAGATGCGGGGTCAGTAGTTATCGACGGGCAATTGAGTGAGGCGGTATGGGCTGAAGCGAGTTTGACTAAGGACTTTTTCTTTCCCTGGGAAAACACGATTGCAGCGGTTACGGAGTTTCGTTCGTTTTGCGATGGGCGGACTTTATATTTTTCATTTCTGGTCTATGATACGGATATAGTTACGGTAGAAAATTTCGATTCCGAGAGAAAAGTTTCGTTTGAAGACCGGGTGGAGATTTTTCTGGCTTGCGATGATTCGATGAAAAACTACTACTGCTTAGAGATTGATCCTCTGGGCAGGGTTAATGACTACAGAGCAAGCTATTACAGAAAATTCGATCACGGATGGACGTGCCCCGGCTTAATTACAGCGGCATCTATTTTTGAGAAGGGCTACATTGTCGAAGCAGCCCTTCCAATCGAGACGCTGGAAGCACTGGGGCTGATGAATAATGCACCGGACGGTTGGATACGGACAGGTTTGTTTCGTGCTGAATTTAAAAGCACAGGGGGGCCGAAACCCGAGGAGCATTGGATGAGTTGGGTGGATCCAGCTACTACCGAGCCGGATTTTCATGTGCCGTCTGCTATGGGAGTTTTTTGTCTCGAAAAACAGACGGATATAGAATGAATCTCAGGGCGGTCTAGCTGCAAACAAAATATCTCACGCAAAGACGCAAAGGCGCCAAGAAGAATTTGAAACGCGGATTTAGTAGGTTCTAGGTGCTAGATTTTAGGTAAAGTCAAGATTCTCTGTTGCAAAAACACAAAATATATTAACTGGCAGGCGAATTTACCTGCTTCTGAAAGCAATATAAGTTATTGAAACATAGCGATTTATAGTAAGGTAAAATAAAAATCACGTATAAAAAACAAGAAGTGGAAGAATAATATTATGAAGAGGTTGATGGGTTTTTTGTTGTGCGTTTGGTGTGTGGTGGTGGTTTCGTGGGCGAGTGCCGAGGTGCAGTTGGGGCGGAATGTTTTGTGGTATTCGAGTGAGGCGAGTCAGTGGCAGGAGGCGTTGCCGATTGGGAATGGATCGATGGGGGCGATGATTTATGGCGGGGCAGGCGAAGAAACGATTCAGTTTAATGAAGATACGCTTTGGTGCGGGTATCCGATAGATTATCAGCATCCGGGGGCGGCGGAGCATTTGGGGGAAATAAGAAAGCTGTTGTTCGAAGGTAAGCAGCGGGAAGCGGATCAGTTGGCTATGAAAGAGTTTATGAGCGTGCCGCTGCGGCAGTGTGCTTATCAGCCGTTCGGGAATATTATATTGGAGTTTCCCGGACAGGAGCAGGTGACGGAATACAAACGGACGCTCGATCTGGAGCAGGCGATAGCTGGGGTGCAATATAAGGTTGGCGAGGTGACTTATACGCGGCAGGCGTTTGCGAGTTATCCGGATAAGGTGATCGTGATTCGTATCGCGGCGGACAAGGGAGGGCAGGTTAATTTTCGGGCGCGTTTGACGAGTCCGCATAAGCAGGCGATGCAGTTTAAGATTTCGGATAGTACGCTGGGGTTGCGAGGGCAGATTACGGAGCCTTATGAAAATGATATTGAGGGCCGGGTGCGGTTCGAGGCTCGGCTGCACGTTGAAGCAGAGGGCGGTAAAAAGAGTGTTACCGAGGAGGGGATCAGTGTTCAGGATGCGGACGCGGTGACGTTGCGTCTGGTGGGGGCATCGAGTTATAAAAATTTTCGGGACATTTCGGGGAATCCGTCGGTGAAGTGTGCGGAGCTGCTGTTGCCGGGGATGCGATATTCGTTTGAGCAGTTGAAGCAGAGACATCTGGAGGATTATCAGAAGCTGTTCGGGAGGGTTGAGATTGATTTGGGGGTGACGGATGCGGCATTGAAGGAAACGGACATACGGGTGCTGGAATACAAGCAAGGTAACGATCCACATCTGGCGGCGTTGTATTTCCAGTTCGGTCGATATTTAATGATATCATCCAGCCGTGAAGGTGCGCAGCCGGCAACTCTGCAAGGGATATGGAATGAAAAGTTACAGCCGCCGTGGGGGGCTAAATATACGGTGAATATTAATACGGAGATGAACTACTGGCCGACGGAGATTACGAATCTGTCCGAATGTCATGAGCCGTTGTTGCGGATGATTAAGGAATGTTCGCAAACGGGTGCAGTTACGGCGAAAACATTTTATGACTGTCCGGGGTGGGTGCTGCATCATAACACCGACGGCTGGCGGGGTACGGCACCGATAAACGCGGCGAATCATGGGATATGGGTAACGGGTGGAGCGTGGCTGTGTCAGCATTTGTGGTGGCATTATCAGTTTACGCTGGATCGTGAATATCTGGAGAAGGATGCGTACCCGGTAATGAAGGGTGCGGCGGAATTTTTTGTTAATTACCTGGTTGAATATCCGGGGAATGATAAGAAGTGGCTGGTTTCGGGGCCATCGAATTCTCCGGAAATCGGCGGATTGGTTATGGCGCCGACGATGGATCATCAGATTATCCGTAATTTGTTTGCCAACTGTATCGAAGCGAGCAGGATATTGCAGGTGGACGAGAAGTTCCGGGAAAGGCTGATTGCGATGCGGGCGAGGATAGCGCCTAATCAGATTGGTCGATACGGCCAGTTGCAGGAATGGCTGGAAGATAAGGACGATCCCAAGGAAAAACATCGGCATGTTTCGCATCTGTGGGGATTGCATCCGGGCAATGAGATAACGGATGAGGGGACGCCGGAATTGTTTGCCGCGGCCAGGAAATCGCTGGAGATGCGTGGGGACGGGGGCACGGGGTGGTCAATGGCGTGGAAGATTAACTTTTGGGCACGTTTGCGTGATGGGGACCATGCCTACAAGATGCTGGGTAATTTGCTGACGCTGACCAATTCGCCCAAAACGGAGCACACCGGGGGCGGGACGTATCCGAATCTGTTTTGTGCTCATCCGCCATTTCAGATTGACGGCAATTTTGGGGGGGCCAGCGGAATTGCCGAGATGTTGCTGCAGTCGCACACCGGCGTGGTTGATCTGTTGCCGGGGCTGCCGGGGGCATGGGCAGATGGCAGTGTTAAAGGGCTGCGGGCTCGAGGCGGGATTGAAGTGGACATTTTCTGGAAAGCCGGCAAGTTGGATAAGGCGATTCTGAAAAGTAAGGTTGGTCAGGTGTGCAAAGTTCGGTATCATAATGAAACTATAATGTTGGAATTAGAGAAGGACTCAGAAAAACAATTGTCGATGGAAGATTTCTAAATTCAGCAGGGTCGCGCTTAGGGCGGATTTAGAAGCCTATTGCGTCCGTCAACGATAAAAGCGGCGGTGGTAAAGGTTTCTTGACAGGAAGGTGGGGATGGGGTAGGGTTTTGGGGTAATGTCGATATTTAAGAAATTCTACAAGAGGAACAAGATGGAAATTAAGCTAACTTTTCTGGGAGCGGCGCAGAATGTTACGGGTTCGCGTTATCTGGTGCAGGTGGATGGGGCGAATGTGTTGGTGGATTGCGGGCTGTATCAGGAGCGGCAGTTTCGCGAGCGGAACTGGGATGAGTTTTATCTGCCGCCGGGGCAATTGGATGCGGTGCTGTTGACGCACGCGCATGTGGATCATTGCGGGCTGCTGCCGAAGCTGGTTAAGGAAGGTTTCAAGGGGAAGATTTTCTGCACAACGGCTACCAGTGAAATAGCCCAGGTGGTGCTGCTGGATTCGGCGCACCTGCAGGAAGAAGACGCGGCTTATAAGAAAAAGCGTCACAAAAAGGAAGGGCGAACGGGGGCGTTTCCGGAAGAGCCGTTGTATAAGGTGGAGGATGCGGAGAATTGCAACACGTTGTTTGTGGGGGTGGATTATGAGACGCCGGTTGAGGTGGCGGCGGGGATGAGAGCGACTTTTTATGATGCGGGGCACATATTAGGCTCGGCGATGATTAAGTTGAAGGTCAACAGCGCGGGTGAGAAACGGACGATTTTGTTTTCGGGTGATATCGGGCGGAAGAACAAGCCGATTATTCAGGACCCGTCTTCGTTCGAACATGCGGACTATATTCTGGTGGAATCGACTTACGGGGATCGGGACCATGAACCGGTTGAGGATGTGAAGGATTCGCTGGCGGAGGTGGTGAATTCGACGCGGGAGGCGGGGGGCAATATTTGTGTGCCGAGTTTTGCGATTGAGCGGTCGCAGGAGCTGCTGTATTATCTGAACGAGCTGCTGGATGAGAAACGGATCGAGCCGATTATGACGTGCCTGGATAGTCCGATGGCGATACGGGTAACGGAGATTTTTAAGAGGCACCCGGAGATGTACGACGAGGAAATGATCGAGATGCTGGGGCGGAATAAGTCGCCGTTTGATTTTCCGGGGTTGAATATGACGGTTTCGACGACGGAATCGAAAGCAATCAACAGTGTCCGCGGCACGATAATGATAATTGCCGGTTCGGGAATGTGTACGGGCGGTCGGATTAAGCATCATCTGGTGAATAATATTGCGCGGCCGGAAAGCACGTTGTTGTTTGTGGGTTATCAGGCGGTGGGGACGCTGGGGCGGACGATTCTGGATGGGCCGGAGGAGGTGCGGATTTTGGGACAGAAATACCCGATCAAGGCGCGGGTGGCGCGGATTAGAGGGTTCTCGGCGCATGCGGACCGGAATGAAATATTTACGTGGCTGAGTTCGATAAAGAATCATCCGAAAAAGGTTTTCATCACGCACGGCGAAGCTGACGCGGCGAAGAGCTTTAAGGGATTTTTGGACGAGAGAATCAAATGGGAAACATACGTGCCTGAATATCGCGAGCAGGTGGTGCTTGATTGACGAGTGGTCGGGGATTTTAAGGTGCAAAGTTGAATAATGATGAATGACGAAACTCGAATGACGAAATCAACCACTTATGGGGAAGTGCATTGCATGAGACGGTTCTGATCGGTTTGGCGGCGATTGTGATACTGGGGATCTTTGGTTAGTATCCGGCTTGGGGATTTCGGATATTTTGTTTGAAGGCGGCGAAACCAAGGGGTTTGGTGGGGATTTTCTGGTGAAAAAATTGTGTATTGACTAGTATGTGAAAAATATCATAATGGTAACGATCAAAAACAGGGGGACACTCGTAGTGTTAAGAGAACAAAAATGAGAATTTAGTTGGAAAAACAGACAAATCGTCGTCGGGCGATTTTGGCCAGGACAGGTTTTTGGAGCATAAGATGATTAAGGTCAAGGACTTAAGGCGGAGTTTCGGATCTATAGTTGCGGTGGACGGGATTAGTTTTGAGCTGGGCAAGGGTGAGGTGCTGGGCTTTTTGGGGCCGAACGGGGCCGGCAAGAGTACGGCGATGAAGATGCTGGCCTGTTTTTTGGAGCCGGACAGCGGGACGGCGGAGATTTGTGGGGCGGACATTCTGACGGATCCGATGAAGGTTCGGCAATCCATCGGCTACCTGGCGGAGAGTGCTCCGGCTTACGGCGAGATGACGGTGGGGGCGTTTTTGAAGTTTATTTGCGACGCCCGCGGGATAAAAGGGCGAGCGCGAATGGAGGCTATTGACCGGGTGGTGAAGCTTTGTGCGATCGAATCGGTTTATCATCAGAGCATCGAGACGCTATCCAAGGGTTACCATCGCCGGGTCGGGCTGGCTCAGGCGCTGATCCATGATCCGGAGGTGCTGATTCTGGATGAGCCGACCGACGGGTTGGACCCCAACCAGAAGCACGATGTGCGGCTGCTGATTCAGAAAATGGCCAAGGAGAAATGCATTATTATCTCAACGCATATTCTGGAAGAGGTCGAGGCGGTGTGCACCCGGATGATAATTATCGCTCGGGGTAAGATTCTGGTGGATTCGACGCCGAAGGAACTCAAGCAGAAACACCAGGCGAACCTGGATGAGATTTTCCGCAAGTTGACCGAGCACCGGAAGATTGCGTAAAAAAAAATGATAGAAAAAAGCGTTTTACAAGAAGCTTCGAGGCGATTGGTGGATAAGTTTCACCCTCAGCAAATCATCCTGTTTGGATCTTATGCGCGCGGAACGGCTGACGAACACAGTGATGTTGATTTACTGGTGGTGGGTTCTTTTCAGGGCAATCGCCGAATGTTGACGGTGGAGATGGACCGGGCTTTACGCGGGTTGAACTTTGCACGCGATATTGTGGTGCTGTCGCCGGAGGAATTTGAAACGGATCGGCATATTCCCGGAACGCTGGCCCGGCCGGCATCGAGAGAGGGCGAGGTGCTCTATGAACGAAAATAACTTAGGATTGATTGACAGGAGAGATTATCGATGAAGGGAATGATGGCGGTATGTAAGCGGGAGCTGAAGGGTTATTTTATAACGCCGGTGGCTTATGTATTTTTGGTGATATTTCTGTTTTTCTCGGCTTATTTAACGTTTAAGGGGCAGTTTTTTGAGGCGAGGCAGGCGGATTTGCGGGTGTTTTTCGAATGGATGCCGCTGTTGTTTGTTTTTATGGTGCCGGCGGCGGCGATGCGGCTGTGGTCGGAGGAGCGGCGGAGCGGTTCGATTGAATTGCTCTTAACGCTGCCGATTACGGTTTGGCAAGCGGTGCTGGGTAAGTTCGTGGCGGCGTGGATATTTCTGGGGATCGCGCTGGGGCTGACGTTTCCGATGCCGCTGACGGCAGCGTACCTGGGTAATCCGGACGGCGGGCTGATTGCGGCGGGGTATCTGGCGAGTTTTCTGATGGCGGGCGCTTACCTGGCGGTGGGGTGTTTCTTTTCGGCGCTATCCAAGAACCAGGTAATCAGCTTTATTCTGGCGGTGGTGGGTTGTGCGGTGCTGGTTTCGCTGGGACTATCGACGACGCAGAATTTCATGGCTTCTTTTTTGCCGAACGGTTTGGTGAGTGCTCTGGAAGGTTTGAGTTTTCAGGTGCACTTCGATTCGATGCAGCGGGGCGTGATTGAATTCGCGGACATTTCTTATTTTGTAGTGTTGATCGTCGGCTGGGTCGGGGCGTGTGGGATCATGCTGCAGGAGAGGAAGGCGGCGTGAGGAAAAGCAGGGCGCTGTGTTTTTGCGGCAGAACAATCCGATGAAATAATGACGAATGACGAAACCAGAATGACGAATCAATGACGAAGGACGAATGACGACGGGTTTTAGCAAAAAATAAATGAGGTTTTTTAAAATTAAGGATTAGCAACTGATGAACAGGTTATTAAGAGCTATTCTGGGCGTGATTTTTGTCGGGATAATAACATTCAGCGCCATCAGTATTTTTCAGAATCTGGGGCGTTCGATGCGGCTGGATATTACCGGCCAGAAAATTTACACGCTCAGCGACGGTACGAAAACGATTTTGGGCAAGCTGAATCAGCCGATCACTCTGAAGCTTTATTATGCCAAAACGGCGGCTATGAAGGCTCCAGACCAGATCAAGTTTTTTAACAATTATTATTATTTCGTTCGTGCTCTGCTGGAAGAATACGAACGGCAATCCAACGGAATGGTTCATTTGAGTGTTATCGATCCGCGGCCGTTTTCGGAAGATGAGGAAGCGGCGTTGCGCTACGAGCTGCGGGATTTTCCGATTACGGAAGAGGAGAAATTTTTCTTCGGGTTGGTGGTTCAGACGCCATTTGGGGTGACGAAAAGCATTCCGTTCTTTTCGCCGGATCGGCAGAATTTTGTGGAGTATGAAATCAGTTACCTGATCGACACCGCTATCAGCCGTGAGAAGAAGAAGATCGGCGTGCTCAGTTCGCTACCGGTGATGGGTGACGACGTGAGCGGTTACATGGCTCAGATGATGCAGATGCAGGGTAAGCGTCCCAACCCGCCCTGGACGATTGTGCGGCAGTTGCAGCAGAAATACGAAGTTACGAAGATCGAAGCCTATGTGGAGAAAATCGAAAATGAGGATGTTGACATTCTGTTGGTAATCCATCCCAAGGATTTACCGGAAAAAACTCTCTGGGCAATCGATCAGTTTATTCTGGGCGGGGGGCGAACGATCGTCTGTGTTGATCCACACGCGGTGGCTGACATGCCGTCGCCGCAACAGCGGATGATGGGGCAGATGACCAAGACCAGTTCGGATCTGAACCGGTTGCTGAAGACGTGGGGACTGGAGCAGCCGGAGAATGTTTTTGCCGGGGACCGGGGATTGGCGCTGAGCGGTCCGGGGCGACCCGGCCAACCGATGCAAAAGCTAATCTATGCGATAGACCTGAAGCCGGGGTGTTTTAACAAAGACAACATCATCACGGCGGAGTTGAACCAGGTTCGGATGCTGTTCAGTGGGGTTTTGAAACCGCTGGCGGAGACTGATTTTGACAGTGAAAATCAGAAAATCGAAATTACTCCCCTGCTGTTCACTACCGATTACGGCAACACCTGGAAGGCGGAGTCTTATGAAATTACCATGATGATGGATCCAGTGAATTTGCTGAAGAAGTTTACGCCGGGTTCCAAGCCCGTCAACATGGGTTACATGTTAAGCGGGCAATTTAAGAGCAGTTTCCCCGATGGTGTCGAGGTTGAAGAATCGGCTGAGGAGGAAAAACCTGCCGAGGCCGGTGAGCAGGACGCTGCTGAAAAAGAGAAGAAAATCAGAAAACTTACCGGTCTGACGCAAGGCGATGATTGTGCGGTAATGGTTTTCGCGGACGTGGACTTTATCAGTGATATTGTGGCTTATGAGCGGACGTTTCTGGGGATGTCACCGGTGGGCGACAACGCTACTTTGATGGTCAACACGATTGAAAATCTGTCGGGCTCGGGCGATTTGATTTCGGTACGCAGCCGAGGAAATTTCCAGAGGCCTTTCACGGCGGTGGATGCCATCGAAAAAGAAGCTGAAAAGGAAACCGCGGCTGAGGAGGAAAAGATCAACGCCCAGATTGCCGCCTTTCAGCAGAAGTTGAGCGGGATCGTTTCCGACGCCCGCAAAAAAGGTGAAAACGTTATTGACGCAGCTGAGTTGGAAGCGGCCAAGGCGGAACCGGAACGGGAGATCAGGAAACTGCAGAGAGAGCTGCGTAATGTGCAAAACCGCCGTCGCGAAAAAATTGAGAAGCTGGGCAATCAATTACGGGCGGTGAACATGCTGGCGGTTCCGGGAGCTATTTTGGTGGTGGCGATTATTCTGGGTATCTATCGGGCGACCAAGCGGCGCCATTACATCAGCCACTCCAGTGACGCATAATGAGTGGTGGCTGTGCGGCAGGTAATTGATTTAACAAAAAACTGTTAAGGTTAACATGGAGCTATTCGATGAGTAACAGGCAACTTAGTATATTAGGTTTATTAGCGGTGGTTTTTCTGGGGTTGGCGATTGCGCAGTCTCGTTTTAATTCAGCCCATCAGGGTAGTGCCGTCGGAGCGGTTAAATTGATCCAGGGTTTGGCGACGGGACAAATCGGCAGTATTGAACTGGGCCAAGGTGAGAATCTGGTTACCCTGAAGAAGAATTCCGAGGGTTTTGTCGTGGCCAATCGGGACAATTACCCCGCTCAGACTCAAACTATAAACGAGCTGCTAATTTCCTGTCTGGACATTGAGGTTATCGAAAAAGTTACCAGCAATCCTGAAAATCACGCGGAGTTGGAGGTTACGGAAGAAACGGCGGGCAGTGTCGTAAAGTTTTTCGATAAGGACGGGAAACTGATTACCGGGGTGATTGTCGGTAAATCGACCGATCGAGGCGGAGCGCATGTGCGTTTGGTAACCAGCGACGATGTGTACGTGGCCAAGCAAACGCCCCGGCTGCGAACCGCGGCAACCGACTACATTGATAAAAAACTGACGGAAGTTGTCAAAGACAACGTTGAAAAGGTTACCGTTAAGTCGGCAGCGGAAACTTATACCGTTATGATGGACGGGGCGGGCAAAGCTTTTCTGACAAAGATACCGGCGGGGAAAAAGCAAAAGGAAGCAGAAGTTGACCAGTTAGCGACGGCATTGAGTTCGATGAGCTTTACCGATGTGCAGAAGGAATCGGACAAGACCAGGGATTTTAAATTTGAGACCAGTTACCTTTGCCAGTTGAAGAATTCCACGATTTATAAATTTGATCTGGCCCAGGACGGCGACAAACATTATCTCAAGTGCACCGCGGATTTTTTGGACAAAGTTGAATCAGTCAGCAAAGATGAAATTGCCACCGATCAGGCGATGAAAGCCAAGGAGAAACAAATCCTGGCTCAGCAGGCGGCTTTGGAATTTGCGGATCGACATCAGGGGTGGATTTACGAGGTTTCCAGTTGGGAAGCGGGCAAGCTCACCAAGAAACTTGACGATCTGCTCGAAGATATCGAAGAGGAAAAAGCCGAGCCGGCTCCGGCCAGTTCAACAGTTCCGCCGATTGTAACTGAACCGAACTCCCCGGCAGTAAACGCAGCTCCGAATGCTCCGGGAAATTCTCCGAAGCCCGGCAACACTGAATAAGCGATTTTTTTTTACAGGTTCCAGGCTTTGGCGAAGGCTTCAAAGCTGCGGTCGTAAGTTTTTTCGACATCGTTGGGAAAGCAACAGCCGGGCAGTTGCCTGGATTTCAGATGATAACTGATACAATCGCAACAAACGCCCTTTCGTGAGCAGCCGGGATAAGAACAGTTGCAGTCTTTCAGATTTTTTTCTTTTTTGCATTCCATAATCCACAAAATCCTATAACAAAATTTTCATCTCTCCCTCACCTATAAAAAACGTCGTCCCAAACAAACGGACCGCTTTCATCACAACATCAAGGCAACATCAGGTTTTTATCGAATCCAGGGCCAGCACCGACAGGGGCATGAAAACAATAATCGGCAGCCAGGCGGCCAGCAACGGGCTCAGGGCTTCACCGGCGAGCAGTTTGCAGGCGAAAGTGGCGATGAAGCAACTGCCCGAACCGAGGACGACCAGAAAGATCGCGGTTTTGGTGCTGCGGCGTTCGCGAGTAACCAGCAGGGGCAATCCCAACAGCAGCATTACCATGTTAATGACCGGGTCGGTGAAACGGAAATGTTTTTCGCCGAGGGCTTCTTTGCGGTCGGCGTCTTTTAGATCACGGTGCATCAGGTCGGTCAACTCGGAACTGCTCATCAGGCTTTTGAAGTTGGCATGCCGCTGCAGCCAGAGATATTCCGGCGTGATGGCGGACGGGTAAACCTCACGCGGTTGACTGATCTGGCCGGAGAATCCTTCCGAGCCGGATATTCCGGTGTAAACACCTTCATCGAGCCGCCAAAGCTGGTTCTGTTGGTCCCACTGGGCGGATCGGGCGGTGGTAACGCCGACGGCTTGGCCGTTTTGACGGTGGATAACCTGCAGATCCAGCAGTGTGCCGGTTTGGTAATTGAAACCCGCAGTGGAAAACAAAGCTCCGTCACGGTCGGGTAATTGCCAGACCTCAACGGTGGAAACCGTTTTCATTTCGTCGTGTTCACGAACCAGTTGGTCCGCTATTTTGGGTAAGATGAATTCCTGATCGAAAACCATCAGCAAATTCAACAAAAAGCCCAACAATACAATGGGGGCTATCACTCGTTTGAGACTGACACCTGAGGCGAGCACCGCGGTTAATTCGTTCTGGCGGGTTAGCCGGGTAAGTGAAAAGGCGGCGGCCAGGAGCACAATGGTGCCGGAGAAATCCCGGAAAAACTCAAAAAGTTTCGGGCCGTAATAACCTGCTATATAGCCGATGACGGTTATTGCTCCGGGTGCGGACTGGCCGGAGCGGGCCTCAACGAATTCGTCGAACTCCACAAACAAATCGAGAATCACCCGCAAGGACAACACCACGGCCAGGGCAATAACATAACTGACCAGAAACTCCCGGGCCACATAGCGGTCCAGAATTTTCGGTAGCAGCGACTGATATTTCAGATGTTGTTCGGATGATCCCGGCATAATTTACTGTTTAATCAGGGCAAGTTTACTGTTCAAAAATCACTGTTTAAAAAGTTTGCGGTAAATCAACACATTGGCAACGGTAACGGCGGCAATTCCCGACCAGAGAAACATTATCCCGATTTCCGGTCCGCCGGAGCCTTGCTCGGCGATGTGTTTGCCGGTGAAGATGGTTATCAGGCAAAGCGCCGCCGGGATAAAACTTATTCCAAAAGCGGTAAGCAGATGACTGCTGCGGAAGATGATTCCCAGCACCGAACCCAGCAGCACCAGCACAACGCAACTAATGCCAAAAGCCAACCGGGAGTGGAGTTCCACCTCGATCTCAGTGGTAAGTTCGTTACATGCCTGGGCCAGCCGCTTCCACAACTTCAACAGTGCCACGGTAGGCGAGTTAATCTGTCCGGCCCATTGCCAGTCCTGGGCTGCGGTTATCTGGTCAACTCCAACCGCTTCGGCGGCGGCGGTAATCTCCGGCGGAGCGGCAATACCGCTGACCGGGTAATAGGCTAATGAGGGCGACAGGGCTTGATCGTCGCCGGCATAACGCCACTGAACGTCTTCCAGATTAATTTGCGCCGTCGGTTCGGAACCCATGATGTTAACCACTACCTTGGCCCGCTGGGCGGTATAAAGTTTAGCAGCGGCGTTTTTATTCTTGCGGTGGTATTCAAGCCTGATCGGGCCGCTGTCAATTCCGGTGATTATTGCGGTACGGTTCTGCGAAGGTGACCGCTGATCTGCCGGTTTGGCCGGGATGTTCAGGGCACAACTTTGCCCCCGCAAAACAATCCAGCCGCTGCCGTCGGCCAAAGGCAACTTGAGTTGTTTATCAGATTCCAGAAGATTATTACACCACTGGAAAAAACGCTCTACAACAAATTGCTGCTGAAAGTCCTTGAGTTGCTCGGCGATCGGATTGAACAGCGTCATGTCCTGGCGAATGGTTTTCAACTCGGAATGTTTTTTGAACTTGATGTCGTCGCGCCAAAGGCTGGGAATCGGCAGCCCAATGCGTAAACGCCCCACGTTAGTCATGTTGTTTTTATTGTCGATCCGCACCGCGTCGGAAAAAGTCAAATTGACCCGGCTGTCCTGCTCTTTGGTATCAAAAAAAACATCCACCTGCCGAGCGGTTACTATCCAATCAATTTTCTTGCCATCAAGACCGAGCACCGAAACACCAACCAGTTGCTGCTGATCGGCAAAGGCGGAATCGGCATGAATTCGGATGTTGCCAAACATGTTTCCCAGGTTGCCTTTTTTCTGGATGTTCCTGAAAATAATCGTTTTGACGTCGGTCTTGATAATCTGCTCGAATTTGCGGGTGAAAGTCGGAATCACATGAAAAGACAGCAGCAGCGTAGCCATGCTCACCAGCAAACCCATGGTCAAGGCCGGGTAAATCAGGGTGTGCAGCCCAATCCCGCTGCTGCGGCAGGCGGTAATCTCGTTATCGCTGGCCAGTCGGCCATAAACCAGCGTTGCCGCCAACAGGGCCGCTATCGGTATCACCATCGTCAGCGTAACCGGCAAAGTGCAGAATATCAGGGTCGGCACATTGGCGGGGTCCACGCTGAACTGCTGCAGGGGCTTGAGCATGATCCCCAGGCCCAGCACCGTGCTGAGAATCAGCGTCGCCAGCGCAAAAGCCTTGAAAAGGTCGCGGAATACGTATCGATGGATCGTAAATACCATGGGCATTATTCTTTCAGATTTGCGGTTTTTGTCAATTAAAATGTTTACTGAGAAGTCTTTACGAAAAATGCTAAATAGGTTATCTTAGTGGTAATGTCGAGGAACCGATTCATTCCCAATCGCCCGATTAAGGTTTTTGAAAGCTGTTTTTCTGCCGGTCGCCGGCTGAGCCACGGCTTGATGGAGCTTATTTACCCGCCTGCCTGTGCCGCCTGTGGATCGGCCATTGCTGACAGCGACGATTTCCTTTGCCTGGACTGTTGGCAGAATTTGCGCGAAAACCTGCCCGGTAATTATTGTCGGGTTTGCGGCCATGACATTGGCGATTTTTCCCTGATCGACGGGCGCTGCCATAATTGTCAGAACCGCCGTCCCGCGATCTCTCACATTACCCGGGTCGGCCCTTACGGCAAGGTTCTGCGGCAGTTGATTCTGTCCTTCAAATTCGGCCGCCAAAGCCAGTTGGACCAGTTCCTAGGCTCGTTACTGACGGACGCTTTTCTGGGTGACGAGCATTTGGCGGATGTTGATCTGCTGGTGCCGATTCCTTTGCACTGGCGGCGGCGTTGGAGCCGAACCTACAATCAGGCGGAGCTGCTGGCGAAAGTGGTTGCCCGTCAGTTAAAAAAGCAGGGCAGATCCATACCGATAAATTGCGACCTGCTCCGCATCCGCCATACCGAACCGCAAACCTCGCTGGCCCGAAGCCATCGGCTGCTGAATCTTCGCGGCGCCTTCGCGGCCCGGGTGGACGCGGACTATTCGGGCAAGCACATCTGCCTGATCGATGACGTTACCACCACGGGCACCACGCTGAGAGTTGCCGGGCGAGCCCTGAGAAAGACCGGCGTCGCGCGGGTCTCGGCGGCGGTGCTGGCTGTAGCTGCAAATGATTGATTTAAAAGAAGTTAGCAATTCCTGCTTGTGAAATACTAATCTACTACTAATTTTTACTAAATTAGTATTTGAAAAATGGCCGATGGTGTTATATACTAATTTAAAATAAATTAGTATATAATTAGTATTTCTGTAATTGCTTATTTAATAATGGTATACGAAAATGAAGCGGCCGCAATGCCCTCCCGATATCAATCAAATCAAGTCAGAATTGTCCGATAATCCACAGCGGATAATGAAGATTTTCGATGCTATATCGAGCCCGCTGGTTAAGGATAAATATCACCATTGGGACAAAATTCGATATTATGATCCTCCCGGCAACTTCTCCAGCAAGGAATGGTGGTTGGGCATCAAATATCGAAGGCAGGAACTGTCCAGGGTAATTCCACTGAACGACCGCCAAGGCTTCCCTTTCAAGTTTGCCAAAATTGATTATATTGAAGAAGCATCCTACAAAATTACGCAGAATTCAGCCGGGTCGATACAAATGCCCGAGCAAATTACTAATCCGCAAACCAGAGATCAGTACTATATTAGCTCCCTGATCCAGGAAGCCATCACTTCCAGCCAAATCGAAGGGGCCGCCACCACCCGCCAGGTGGCTAAGGAGATGATCCGGTCGGGCCGAAAACCGCGTGACAAAAGTGAGCAAATGATAATCAATAATTACCTGGCGATGGAACTTATCAACGGCTTGAAAGATGAGCCTTTAACCAAAGAACTGATTTTCAAAATCCACCAGTTGATAACCTACAAAACTATCGACCAGTCAGCTTTGGGCAGATTCCGAACCAACCAGGAACAAATAGTGGTAGCTGACATGTACAATGAAGTGCTCCATGAACCACCACCGGCTGAACAACTGGATGATAGAGTTCAGAAAATGTGCGATTTTGCCAACGGGAAAATCCCGAAGAATTTTATCCACCCGCTTGTCAGATCAATAATACTGCACTTCTGGCTGGCTTACGAACATCCTTTCGTGGACGGTAACGGCAGAACGGCCCGAGCTCTTTTTTACTGGTCGATGTTGAAAAATGGTTTCTGGTTGTTCGAATTCGTTTCAATTTCCCAGATTATCGTCCAGGCATACGCTAAATACGAAAAAGCGTTTTTATATACTGAGACTGATGACAATGATCTGACTTATTTCATTTTGTATCATTTGGATGTCATTCAAAAATCGATTGATGAATTACACAATTATATCAAGCGCAAAACCCAACGCATATTGCAATTGGAAAACGAACTCAAAGGCATGGCTGGGCTTAACCACCGGCAGCGTGCACTTATCAATCATGCTTTGCGACACCCAAACTACAGATATACGATTGAATCGCACAGAAAGTGTCACAATGTAGTTTACCAAACCGCTCGATTGGATTTGCTGGATCTGGCGAAAAAGAAATTGCTTACCAGTATTAAAATCAGAAAAGTATGGTATTTTCAGCCGGATACGGATCTGGAGAAAAAACTGGCAACGCCCATCAATAGCGATTAATTGTTACATTGAGAACCGTTTGCCGGAGAACGTTATATGCGACATGAAAACCTCTTAAGCCTGGAAAATTGCGTTTTACTGGTGGTGGACATCCAGGAAGCTTTTGCCCCGCATATTTTTGAGATGGATCGTGTGGTTCAGAGAAGCGGCATAATGATCGAAGCTGCCCAACTACTCCAAATCCCCATCATCGTCACCGAGCAATATCCCCGCGGGCTCAAGCGCACCGTCGAGCCTCTGCGGGAAATCCTGGGCGATTGTCAATATCACGAAAAGCTGACCTTCAGTTGCTGCCAAGACCCGGCTATCTGTCAGGCTCTGCAATCCGTCAACCGCACCCAGGTGCTGCTGGTCGGCATCGAAGCCCACGTCTGCATCAGCCAAACGGCTCACGACCTGCTCACCATGGGGCTGCAGCCCTTCATCGCAGCCGACGCGGTTAGCTCCCGGGAAAAATCTGATTTCGAAATCGCTCTGCAAAGAGCTAGCCAGGCAGGGGTAATCCTGACCACCACCGAAGCAGCTATCATGGAAATGACCTTTTCCAGCGAACACCCGGCTTTTCGACAGCTATCAAAACTTATCAAATAGCAAACCGGTTTAATCAAGGCTAACAGATGATCCTCGAAAAATTATCACCCTGTTGCAAAGGAACAAATTATGAGTTACCCGGATATTCGACTGAGCAGAATGCGTAGCAATAAAATTTTTCGCACCATGGTCCGTGAAAACCGACTCGGCGTGGAGGATTTGATCGTGCCGATGTTCATCCACCACGGTGACAACGTCCGCAACGAAATCGCCTCCATGCCCGGTCAGTTCCAGCTTAGTGCCGAAAACGCCGCGGAATACGCCCGCGAGTTGTTCGATTGCGGCATCGGTTCTGTACTGCTTTTCGGCATCCCCGCCAAAAAAGACCCCACTGGCAGCGACAGTTGGGACGACAAAAACGGGGTAATTCAGCACGCGCTGCGCACCATCAAAAAAGCGGTTCCGGAAATTAACCTGATCACCGACGTCTGTTTCTGCGAATACACCGACCATGGCCACTGCGGCGTCCTGATCGAAAAAAAACACCAGATGACGCTCGACCACGATGCCACCTGTGAAAACCTGGCTTTGCAGGTGGTTTCTCACGCCAAAGCTGGCGCTGACATGGTGGCTCCGTCGGGGATGATCGACGGCGGCGTGGGAGCAATTCGACAGGCGCTTGACGAAGCTGACTTTTGCAACCTGCCCATCATGGCTTACTCTGCCAAGTACGCCTCCAGCTTTTACGGCCCCTTCCGGGACGCCGCCCAAGGTTCCCCGCAATTCGGCGACCGCCAAAGCTACCAGATGGACATCGCCAACTCCGACGAAGCCCTGCGCGAGGTCGAACTGGACATCCAGGAAGGTGCCGACATCGTCATGGTAAAACCGGCGTTAACCTACATGGATATCATCCGCCGGGTGAAGGACACTTTTGGTATGCCCACCGCGGCCTACAACGTTTCCGGCGAGTACGCCATGGTCAAGGCCGCTGCTGAAAAAGGGTGGCTCGACGAAAAAAAAATCGTCCTCGAAATCCTCACCAACCTCAAACGTGCCGGCGCCGACCTGATTATCACTTACCACGGACTTGATGTCGCCAACTGGCTCTAAGGCTAGCTGGGACGTAAGGCTTTTGTTGACAAGCGATTACAACTATAGCTTGCTTTTTTGATAATTTCTGCTACAATTGAATGCTGGCTGGTTTAGGCATATTTTGCCGATGAATAAACCAGCCAATTTGTTTTTATTGCAATCTGCAGTTCTGAGGTTACAATAATTCAACAATAGTCGGCGACCCGGAGGTTGTGTAAACTCCGGAAGTAATACCGCCGCAATGGATTTTACTTCTTAGCTGACCGGCACCGTCGTTCGGACCAGGTCGGGGAAGGAAACAAAAAATGATAACTGCACAGGCGAAACAGGACGTTATTAAAGAATTTGCGGTCCACGAAGGCGACACCGGCTCTCCGGAGGTGCAAATCGCCATACTGACCAAGAGGATCGAGTACCTTACCGGGCACTTCAAAACCCACAAAAAGGATCACGCTTCTCGCCGCGGTCTTCTCCAAATGGTTGGACAGCGATCCAGGCTGCTAAAGTACCTGGCCCAAAAAGATCACCAGCGCTATGCGAATACTATCGCCCGGCTGGGACTACGTAAGTAAAAAAGAATAATATTCATTAGCGCCTGACGAGTTTTGTTGGGACTAATTTGTGTTTTGCTTAATTTTTTGAAGGCAAAACGAATGTTGGTGTTGGACCCGCAATTTGGTAGTCAGCAGGTTCGGTTGGAAAATTGCGGTTTACGGTTTGTTGGCGGATGGATGATATTGTCAAGGGTATGCCGGGTGGCATATTGGTAAAGTTTGGTTGGATGGACTGAAAAATCAATTTCGGGGCGGGTTGGCTTCAAACGGTTGCTCTCGGCGCGGAATTCACCTTCTCCTTCACTGCAAACCTTTATCCCTTACCCGGTAATGCTGCGCAATTAATAACAGAAAAGTAATGTAAATATAGAGTCGGATAAATTAAAGCTTCAGCAAGATTCGTCAGGAATAACGCTTATTGACCTTTAATCCTGAAAAACGGTTTTGTTGGAGCGAAGAGTTGTTGCTGGTCAAAGATGAAAAAGAAAGAAGGTAACTAGCAAATGTCTATGGTAAGAAAAGTTGAAAAACAAATCGCCGGCAGGTTGTTGTCAATCGAAACCGGTAAACTGGCCAAACAAGCCTCCGGATCAGTCGTGGTCCGCTATGGTGAAACAGTGGTCTTTGTCGCGGTGGTCTCTGCCGATCCCCGAGAAGGTATCGATTTCTTTCCGCTGACGGTGGATTATCGGGAAAAGCTCTCCGCTGCCGGCAAATTCCCCGGCGGCTTCATGAAACGTGAAGGACGACCCACCATGAAGGAAATCCTCACCATGCGGAATATCGACCGTCCCTGCCGACCGCTGTTCCCGGCAGGTTTCCGCGATGAGGTGCAAATCCAGGCCATGGTCTGGTCCGCAGACATGCAAAACGATCCGGATATCCTGGCGATGATCGGTGCGTTTGCTGCTTTGGCGATTTCGGACATCCCCTTTGACGGGCCGCTCGCTGCCGTCCGCGTAGGCCGTGTTGACGATGAGTTCATCATCAATCCCACCACCGAAGAGCGGGAAAAATCATCAATGGACCTGGTCCTGGGCGGTCTTAAAGACGGCGTTAACATGATCGAAGTTGGCGCTCAGGAACTTTCTGAAGAGGTAGTCGCCGAAGCCATCGAACTCGGGCACAAAACCATCAAGGAAATCTGCGATATGATTCTGGAACTGCAGGCCGACTGCGGCAAAGAAAAATACGCTTATGAGGCACCGGACACCTCGGCTCTACTGGAAATGCTCGAAGAAAAAACCGGCTCGGCTTTTCGCCAGGCCCGCCTGATTACCGGTAAAAAGGAACGCAATGACACCGTCAACAAAATCTTCGATGATTTCAAAGAAGATGTGTGCCCGGAAGATTCCGATAAAGAGCCGCAATACTCCCCCGAACTGGTACGTACGGCAATCGAGCAGTTCACGGAAAAAGTCCACCGCGACGAAATCCTGGCCGGGCGACGTGCCGACGGTCGCGGCTTCGAAGATATTCGCCCCATCAGCGGTGAAGTTGCCGCCCTGCCGCGTACGCACGGCTCCGCCATCTTCACCCGCGGCGAAACCCAGGCCCTGGTTACCGCCACCCTGGGCACCAGCGATGACGCTCAAACTATCGACGGACTCATGGGTGAATACGAACAACGCTTCATGCTGCACTACAATTTCCCGCCGTTTTGCGTGGGTGAATGCCGACGCATCATGGGTCCCGGCCGACGCGAAATCGGCCACGGTGCTCTGGCTGAACGCAGCCTCAGCCAGGTCCTGCCTACCCTCGAGGACTTCCCCTACACGGTCAAACTCGTCAGTGACATTCTCGAATCCAACGGCTCCAGTTCCATGGCCAGCGTCTGCGGCGGCACCCTGGCAATGATGGACGCCGGCATCCCCATCAAACACCCCGTCGCCGGCATTTCCATCGGCAAGGTCAGCAACGGCGACAAATATGAATTACTAACCGACATCATCGGCGAAGAAGACCACTTTGGCGACATGGACTTTAAAGTTGCCGGCTCCCAAAAAGGTATCACCGGCATCCAACTCGACCTGAAAGCCCGGTTCTTAACCCTGGATGTCATTCGCGAAACTTTCGACCGGGCCAAAAAAGCCCGCCTGAATATCCTGCACAGCATGCTGAGCGTTATCGACCAGCCTCGCAAGAACCTGTCCAGTTACGCTCCTAAGCTGGTCGTTACCACCATCCCACCGGAAATGATCGGCAAACTCATCGGCCCGGGCGGCAGTAATGTCAAACGTATCCAGGAACTCACCAATGCCAACATCGAAATCGAAGACGACGGCACCGTTTACATCTCCTGCACCAGCGGTGAAGGACACCTGCGCGCCCTGGATATGGTTGAATCCATGACCAGGCCTGTCCAGATTGGCGACCTCTATGATGGCAAAGTCGTCGCCACGAAAGATTTTGGCGCCTTTATCGAAATCGCCCCCGGCAAAGAAGGCATGTGCCACATCAGCGAACTTTCCGACGGGTATGTCGAAGCAGTCAACGACGTTTGCAAAGTCGGAGACGAAATGCAGGTCAAGGTAATTGCGATAGACGAGCAGGGCCGGATTAAGCTCTCTCGAAAAGCCGTCTTGAAAGACCAGAAAAAATCTTCCGACAAGTGATTAGCCAAAATAATCACTGGAAAGATTTTCTTAAATCCTCAACAGCTCGGCCTTGGGCTTGCAATTACGAGTCCAAGGCTTTATTTTATACCTATGGAAAAAATCTTTTTCTCATTCTGTCTCGGTGCAACTCTGGCGGCTTTGGTGGCCTGGCAGCTCAGCGTTCACTGGTCCAAAAAACAGCACCAGAGGGATAAAAAGCTGCTACGCCGAACCCGCGGTGCCGAACGCCTGGCTGAACTGGGAACCCTCACCAGCGGCCTGGCCCACGAAATCCGCAACCCCCTGTCCACTATCAAAATGAACCTGCAATTGCTCAGCGAAAACGTCGAAAGACAACTCAAAGAAGCAAAAAACTCCCAGGACCCCGAAGACGAACCTCTGGATTCGACCGCCCAGAACTATCGTCGCTACCTGCGCAAACTCAATCTGCTCATCGGCGAAACCGACCGCCTTTCCGAAACCCTCAACGAGTTCCTGCGCTACGCCGGAAAAATGGAACTGCACCCCATAAATTGCGATGTCAACGAAATCCTGGACGACCTGATTGATTTCTTTGAGCCCCAGGCCCACTGCAAAAACATCCAAATCCGCAAAAGCCTTTGCCGCGAACCGCTTAAGTGCTCGGTCGATGTCGATCTGCTCAAACAGGCTTTCTTAAACCTTTTCATCAACGCCATCCAGGCCATGGAACACAGCGGCGAACTCATCATCCGCACCAGCCGCACCGCCGAAAACGCCCTCATCAACATCACTGACACCGGACCCGGCATCGACCCGCAATTAAAGGAAAAAATATTCGACGCTTATTACACCACCCGTTCCGGAGGAACCGGCCTGGGCCTGCCCACCTGTCGCCGCATCATCGAAGAGCACCGCGGCCACATCGAACTCCACAGCGAACCCGGCAAAGGTTCAAACTTTACTATTGAGCTACCCCGGGCCGTAGAATAGACTGACAGTTGCATTAGTGGTGATCTGTCTTTTTTTACGAAATAATTTTTTAATCCGGCAGTTGATAACTTGATTTGATTTTTTCGAATATCTGGAAAATTTGATGACCAACAATACAGAAATTTTAGTGATCGAGGACGAAGCCGCCCACGCCGATGCGCTGGTCGAAGCCCTCGAACTTGAAGGTTACACCGTCAATGCCGCCGGCAATGGTGAAGAAGGTCTTAAAAAATTTCACAACTCCACCCCCGCCGTCGTCGTTACCGACCTCAAACTCGGTGGCAAAATCGACGGCATGGACGTCCTTCGGGAAGTCCTCAACAGCAGCCAAAATTGCGAAGTCATCATGATCACCGCCCACGGCTCCATCGAAAACTGCAAAATCGCCCTGAACCAAGGCGCTTACGACTACATCGAAAAACCCATCGACTTGGACCTGCTCCGAGCGGTGGTCAAGCGGGCCTCCGACAAAATCCAACTCCGTCAGGAAAACCAGAGACTTCAGATCAGGCTCGAAGAAAAATTCGATTTCTCCGGCGTCATCGGCGAATCGCCCAAGATGCTCCGCATCCTCAACAAACTGCAACGGGCCGCCACCTCGGATGTTACCGTTCTGCTCCAGGGCGAAAGCGGTACCGGAAAGGAACTGCTCGCCGAAGCTATTCACGTTAACTCACCACGCAAAAAACAGGCTTTCCTGCCCGTCAACTGTGCCGGCCTGAGTGACACGCTGCTGGAAAGCGAACTTTTCGGACACATCAAGGGAGCTTTCACCGGCGCCCTGACCGATCGCAAGGGTTTTTTCGCCATGGCCGACGGCGGCACCCTTTTTCTCGACGAAATCGGCGACATGCCTCTGAACATGCAGGCCAAGCTGCTCCGCGTCCTCGAAGACCAAAAAGTTACCCCCGTCGGCTCCACCAAATCCACCAAGGTCAACGTCCGCATCATCAGCGCCACCAACCAGAATCTCGAAGAAATGGTCGAAGAAAAAAAATTCCGCCAGGACCTTTACTTCCGCATCCGCGGCGTTAATATCGAAATCCCTCCCCTGCGCGACCGACGCGAGGACATCGCTCTGCTGCTGGAGCACTTCGTCAAAAAATTCGCCCGCGACGAAGAACGCCCCGTAAAAGGCTTCACCCCCGCCGCCCTGCGCAGCCTCAAAAACTATTCCTGGCCCGGCAACGTCCGCGAACTGCGCAACTGCATCAAAACCATGGTCGTCCTGGCTGAGTCCGAACTGCTCGACGTCGCCGATCTGCCCTTCGAAATCCACCAGCAATCGCCCGGACAGGACGATCTCAGCAACATCGCCGGCATCAACCTGAACGAACTCGAAAAAACCGCCATCGTCCGCACCCTCGAAATGACCGACGGCAACCGCGAAACCGCCGCCAAAATGCTCGGCATCGGCGAACGTACCCTCTACCGAAAAATCAAAGAATACAACATCAAATTACGCCCGGACTCGTCTAGCCAAAACCAAGATTCTTAAAACAGCAGTTCCCCCACAAAAAAGGGACGCCGGTTGCTTTCCGACGACCCTTCGTATTTTTTCGCTTATTGAAAACTCGTTAATTGACTATTTCCCTGCTTTGTAGGTAAAATTGAAACAGCAGGCCGACCGGGCTAGTTTCTTATTGCTCTGCATGATGAAAAATTTCCGCTGGCTGTCCGCCGCAATCTGCTTCAGCAGCTTGGTATCGGTTATCTTCGCCGAAATCATCAGGAATCCGTCGCTTTCGGCAACTGCCTTACCCAGCACCGCATCGCCATACGCAATCACATATTCCTTCTGGGGCACCAGCTTGTGTCCGTACAACGTAAATTCCAAACTGCTGCCCTGGGTATTATGCTTCACTCTGCCGCATGCATCCGGCGCAAAGGCATTACCCAGCTTCTCCAGATCGTTATAATCCGACTCCTGATAAACCTTCCCCGCCACTCTTCCCTGAGAAAAAACTGGTAACACCAGTAAACCCGCAATCAACAACATTGGAATCCCAACAACAATTTTCATCTTCATGGTTTTACTCCATCAATAAAACTAAACACAAAACAACTACACACAATAAAAACCTGTTAACTAAATGACTCAACTGGAACGCCCACTTCATTCTCACGCAATAATCCCTGCGCAACAACTTCCCCTTAAACTCTCATACGCAAAAATGAAAAACTAGTTCGGAATGATCTTATAATTTTAATCGGCGACAAACACCTCACCACTTGAAAAAACACACAATTGCCGGTCCCCTGCCGCCTGCAGACATTTCCCCTGAACAATTAAAAAATACTATTCAAAACCCCCACAAGCCAATTTATAACACCTGGCAAATCCGGAAAGAATAAAAAACTTTGGCAAACTTTGACAACTGTAACGCCTGAACGGATTTTAACCTTCACTCAGGATTACCGGTCGTACCAATTCTGCCAAAATTGCTGTTTGAGGGGTAAGGTTGAGCGAAAAATGGATTAATCGTTTTTTTCCTGAACCAGCGGAACAAAACGGACCGGGATGAGAGTTTTGCGCGCTATTTTTCCTTGTTGATTCTTTGTAAGAAGCACCAACTCCTGCACACTACCGCCGGGTCCCACAGGTATCACCATCCGACCTGTGGGTTTGAGCTGCTCGATCAGAGCCGGGGGGATATGATCCGGAGCGCAGGTAACAATAATGGCATCGAAAGGCTGCTCCTGTGGCCAACCCTGGTAACCATCACCAATTTTTACGTTTACGGTGGTATAGCCGTATTGTTGCAACCGTTCTTTCGCACCTCGGCCCAGTGGCTCCACGATTTCTATAGAAAAGACCTGGGGGGTCAGCTCCGAAAGTACCGCCGCCTGGTAGCCTGAACCGGTGCCAATCTCCAAAACCTTTTTGTCCTTATCCAGTTCCAGCAAACTGCTCATGTAAGCAACTATGTAAGGTTGCGAAATGGTTTGGTCATATCCGATAGGCAGGGGAGTGTCGTCATAGGCCAATCTTTGTTCCCGGTCTCTAACGAACCAGTGACGCGGAACATGCAACAAAGCATCAAGAATTTCCTTATCATCCAGCTCATATTGATAACGGATAAGATCGACCATACGCTGGCGCTCGGCCAGTCGTTGCGATGATCGGGGCCGCGGCCAGTTGGGATCGCCGGCCAGGACCAAATCACCCGGCGCATCTTCGGCATCACGGCCAGGGCCTACCGGTTCCGGTGCAGAAGATTTTTCTGTTACGGGCTGGTCGTTTACAGATGTTATAGAAGTGGTTTTCTTACAGGACGTTATTACGCAACAGCATACTAAAATTAACACCAGCATATTGCAATGAAAAACTGAAACTTTCAGGTACTGCATGGCTCATATCCCCGGCAAATGCAATATCGGCAAAAAATACACGTCGAAAATAAGCGTATATAGGAACTTATCCCGGCTTCGCCGGGAGCGGTATCGCCGCCGTCCCGGCGGCTATTGCCCAACCAGCCGGCGAGACGCCGGCGATACAAATACAAATTCCTATACATTTAAATTATAGCACAAAACGTTTTCAAATGCTTAAAATCACGAATAAATAATAATGCAACTGGATGGCTAAACTCAAAACTTTAAGCCCGGGGAAGGATTTTTCACGCACCGGAACCACAGGAAAATTTCCCCCGTTATTGCTTATCTGACAGGTAATTGCGAGCGAGAGGATTCGAACCTCCACACCTTATGGTACTAGATCCTAAATCTAGCGCGTCTGCCAATTCCGCCACGCTCGCTCATCTGCCGTGGCATAATACCGCTTTTAACCGAAAATTGCAAATTCTATACCTCCCACAAACTGAAAACCGCATCCCTCCGGCAACATCTAAAAATCTATCTCATAAACACTTACAAATCCACCCAACCTTCGACTGTACCAAAATCATGAAAAAATGCCTTCGGTAAATTGACCCAAAGGATTTTCCGGGAATAAGATTATTATAGAGACTTGATGGTAATCTTTGACCGCTAAGAAAATCGATGAAAGGAGGTTTCATCATGTATCACATAACAAACAAAAAACATTGGTTTAGTCATTTGCATATACCGGCTTTCATGCACAAACACGCTGTCGAAAAAATCATCTCTGACAAAAGATTGTGGACCGCCCTGGCTATCACTTTGTTTATCGCTTTCTTAATCATCCTGACTTTTTGGGCTGCTACTCTCGAATCCACAGGGGACACCCACACGCCCTATTACCCCTACATGTTCCCCATAACACCCAATTGATTGTGCATTGCTTAATTTTACAATCCGTCGAATTAGATTAGATCAGATGCAACTCCTGCTCCTCGACAAACTGCACTGCCAGGTTCGCTTCTGGTTGCGGGGCTTTCCCCGCCCGGGCCCCGCTGTGCTCCCGCCTTATCAACCGGACATTAGCCCTCACCTTCTCCAGCAGAAACGTGTTACGCGTCTGACGTGGAATTTTAAATTCCATTAAGTACTCAGTAGCGGCCTGCGCATCCAACTGACCACCCAGCTTATTTTCCGCAGCTATCAGACAGCCCCCATCGCTGACATTCTCCGTACTGCCCCGAACCAACTCCTCACCCTTTCGATCGCAAAGCACTACCGAAAAACTCTTTTCAATCCGAACATGCTTTCGACGCTCTGCGCTAGAGGAACCCCCCTCAACCAAAACCTCCACGCCTTTGCCTGATTCAGCTTTTGATATGTTACCCAACAAACTCTACCTTTCTCCCGACCAGTCATCAACGTCGCTAACCCAAACATTATAACACATTCGGCAGATTAAATTAATACTTAATCCGGTCATTTGCATCAAATTCATCCCCACCCTCGATGCCAAACAAATCCAGCCACTTCCCCAACTGCCCAGGTCCCACACCCTGCCGTTTTTCCCGAGGCTCAGGCGGCCTCCGCTGCGGCGACACACGGCGACGAACCATCTGCTCCAGATACTCCTGCGCCGTAAGACTTTGCGCTCGACGACGCCGGGCCGCTTTTTTCAACCGATTGTCCGAACTGACCACCACCAGCCGCCGCGGCGCCGTATTCTTCTGTATCAAATCCTCCAGCATCGTATCCGCGTCCGATCCACCCCCGGAAAAAATCACCCGCACATAATCCGCCGGCTCCACCTCATAAGAAATCCCCCGCAACGGACCACCGTCAAAAACGATAACCCCCCGGTCCCGCAAACGCCGCAAATCCTCCGCCACCAGCGTACAAAACGACACCGTCGTCTGCGACACCCACTCTTGGACCAACTTCCGCGCCGCGTGATACACATTGTATCCATCTATCAAATAAGGCATTCAAAACTCAAAGCTCCCACACCCAAAAAACTCCTGCCGTTCTTCACCCCTTCAAGATTCAGGCTTCATCTTTCAGGCTTGATACTTAACCGTTCCGTCCACAATCGTACAAACCGCCCGCGCCGCAAGCTCCCAGCCGTGATAAGGACAGTTTCGGCTCTTGGACGCAAATTTACCCACATCCACCTGCCAACGACTCCGGTGATCAACCACCGTAATATCCGCGTCGCAGCCCACACCCAACGAACCCTTATTTACCCCCAGTATCCGCGCCGGATTAATCGTCATCATCTCAATCAGCCTCACCCAGTCAATCGTTTCCGTTTCAATCAACGCCTTTTCATAAAGCCCCAACGCACAATCCAGCGACACAATCCCGTGCGGCGCGTACAAAAACTCCAGCTCCTTTTCACTACGCAAATGCGGCGCATGATCCGTCACCAGACAATCAATCGTCCCGTCCGCCACCGCCGCCCGCAACGCACGAATATCCGTCTCCGTCCGCAGCGGCGGATTCATCTTATAATTCGGATCATAACCGCTGCAATCCTCCTCCGTCATCAACAAATGATGAGGCGTTACCTCCGCCGTGATGGCCACCCCCTCCTTCTTGGCCTCCCGAATAATCTTCGCCGAATTCGCCGTCGAAATGTGCTGGGCATGATACCGCCCGCCCGCCTGCTTGAGCAACTGAATATCCCGGTACAGCATCAACTCTTCCGCCAGCTTGTTCATCCCCGGCAACCCCAATACACTTGCTTGGTAACCGGCGTTCATACAACCGCCCCCCGATAACGTATTCTCCTCACAATGCTGAGCAATCACCCGCCCGAACATGCTCGAATACTTCAACGCCCGCAGCATCACCGACGGATTCTGAATCCCGCTGCCGTCGTCCGTAAACATAACCGCCCCGCCGCGGACCATCTGACCCATCTCCGCCAACTCCTCACCGGCACGACCCTTCGTCACCGCTCCCGCCGCAAAAACGTTCGCCAGGTTCGCCCGGTCCGCCTGACGGTAAACAAAATCCACCGTCGCTTCATTATCAATCGCCGGATCCGTATTCGGCATACATACCACCGACGTAAATCCGCCCGCCACCGCCGCCGCCGCCCCACTGGCAATCGTCTCCTCCTCTTCGTCGCCCGGCTCCCGCAAATGCACATGCATATCTATCAAACCCGGCACCACCAGCTTGTCTTTGGCATCCACCACTTCATCTGCTCCGGTCGAAAACTTGCCGATCTCCGCAATCTTGCCGTCCCGAACCAGCAGATTCGCAACCTTATCAACACCATTCGCCGGATCGATGATCCGCCCGTTCTTTATCAGCAGCGTTGTCATTATCTTTCGCCTGCCCTTTGTAGGGTGGGTAACTTGTTACCCACGCGGTTTCTTGTTTTATAAATTTGAATTTCGGTAATTTGAGTTTGTTTATAATTCAGATATTAGGATTTTATCGTTTTTATCCTTCAGGCTTCATCCTTCAGGCTTCAGGCTTTCTTTTTTCCGCCGCCGCCTGATTCACCAGAAACAGCACCGCCATACGAATCGTCAACCCATTAGTCACCTGCCGCAAAATCGTACTGTTGGGCCCATCCGCAATTTCGCTTTCCAGCTCCAACCCGCGATTGATCGGCCCCGGATGCATCACCAACACATCCTTCTTCGCCCGCTTCATCCGCTCCGAATTCAACGCAAACAGCCGCGAATACTCCCGCACTGACGGAAACGTCGGCAACCCAATCCGCTCAAACTGCACCCGCAGCATATTCAACGCGTCCATCTCCCCGATTATCTCATCAAAATCATAACACACCGTAACCGGCAACTGATCCGCACCCGCAGGCATCAGCGTCGGCGGCCCCACCAGAAAAACCTCCGCCCCCAGCGTATGCAAACCCCAGATATTACTCCGGGCCACTCGCGAATGGGCAATGTCACCCACAATCGCCACCTTCATCCCCGCCAGATCGCCCCGCGCTTCCCGCATCGTAAAAATGTCCAGCAGCCCCTGCGTCGGATGCTCATGAAACCCGTCCCCGGCATTCACCACACAACAATCCACGCACTGACTCAACAAATAAGGCGCCCCGCCCGCACTGTGCCGAATCACCACAATATCAATCCCCATCGCCTCCAAATTCCTCGCCGTATCCCGCAACGTCTCACCCTTGGACACGCTCGACCCCTTCGCTGTAAACTCCAACACATCCGCACTCAAACGACTCGCCGCCAAACGAAAACTGTTCCGCGTCCGGGTGCTGTCCTCAAAAAACAGGTTCACCACCACCTTACCCCGCAACGCCGGCGCCTTCTTGATCGCACGCTCCGAAATATCCTTGAATCCTTCCGCCGTGTCCAGAATGTGCACCAGCTCCTGCTTCGAAAGATCCTCCAAACCCAGCAGATGCTTACGCGTCCAGACAAAACGATCATTCTTCTCCGCCGACTTCATTTTATTTCCCTGTTTCGTTTTCGTCGTCATAGTTCCCGTCTCTTTTTTATTACTAAGCCTAAAACTTATCCCGTCAGAACCTGTTAATATAACTCATACTGGGCGATTCGACTTGTCATGCCCGGCTTGACCTGCCGCGACGGGCGCAAGCACGGCGGGCCGGGCATCCAGCCTTAAAAAACTTCATGCTCTTCATGGTTAAATTAAACCGTGAACAATTACGTTTTTTTACAATAATAACCAGCTATAAAAAAAGCCGCAAACGCGGCTAAATAAATCATTCCAATATAACTTTTTCCGTGTCGTCCACTTCCGAAAGATAAACCTGCACACGCTTATCTGCCGGCGCCTCGATTACCTTGCCCACAAAATCCGCCGCAATCGGCAGCTCCCGCGCTCCCCGGTCCACCAGCACCGCCAGCCGAATCGCTTTCGGCCGACCAAAATCAATCAACGCATCCAACGCCGCCCGAATCGACCGACCCGTATTGAGCACATCGTCAACCAGCACAATCACCCGGTCGTTAATATCAAAATCAATCTCCGTCGAACGAACCGTCGGCTGCTGATATCCCATCTGATCCAGATCATCCCGGTACAGCGTAATATCCAACGTCCCGCAATCCACCCCAGCCGCCCCCAGCGCCTCCAGCTTCACCCGCAAACGCTCCGCCAGAATCTCCCCCCGCGAACGAATCCCC
>JAFGSR010000215.1 GCA_016934515.1 Sedimentisphaerales bacterium | reverse complement strand
GATTGTGCCAATACCGGTGATGTTTACAACGGATACGACACCTATTACCAGCGGTTTTATATGCTCTCGGCAATTGATACTGGCACTTCGCAACAGGTAAATTATAACCATTGGTATAGCGGCAAGTATGACACCGGCTGGAGTTCCTGGCAGGAACAGAGCAGTGATTTCGTGTGGACTGTTGAGGGCCACCAAATCCCCGAGCCATGCACAGTATGTATTTTGGCATTGGGCGGGGTGGTGTTGGTGAGGAGGCGGAGGGGAAAAGATAAAGCCTGAAGCCTGAAGGCTGAAGCGAAATGCGAAATTAGAAGCTTGAAATCTGACACGGAGCGCAGCGGAGAGCCCGGCAGGGAAACAAATTTGAATTTTCAAAAATAGTAACCGCGTGGGTAACAAGTTGCCCACGCTACAATTAAATATGGATATGGGATGTTCCTACATTACCACGCGGGGTTGAATGATTTGTGAGTTGCAGGATGCCGGCGAGACGCCGGCGGTACGGAAGAATTAATCATGGGGCAGGATGCCCATGCCACCGGTTAAAAATTAATGGACGTGAATGGACTTAATGGACAGGAGTGGAGGGGGAATTGTTTATGTTGCGGTGGTAGAAGTTAAGAGTGCCGGCAGGATGCCAGCGGTACATGTTGCCATGAAATCCGAAATTCGAAAATCCGTTCCGGGCTCTCCGCTACGCTCCGTGTCTAAATCCTAAACAAATTCGAATTTTCGAAATTCAAAATTTAAAACATAGCCTGGAAACTCGGTAAGGCAAGGCTTTTACGGTATCGGGGCAGGTTCGGAACAATTTTGCCCCTTCAGGGCTTTATGGATATTGTGCGGTTGTAAACCCAGGGCGTTGCCCTGGGCTATATTATTTTGCCCCGTTGGGGCTTTAGCAAGAATGGCGGGCACAGCCCGCCCTACGGAAGAAAAGACCACCCCCAAACAAGTTTGGCGGTGCCACCCGGGGTTAATGCAAGTTATTGCGGTTGAGATAGCTATGTCGGTCTGGCGGGTTTCCTGGCAATAACAGTTTTTGCGGTGGAGCAAGAGGTGGAATAATCTGAATGGTTTAATGAGATACATGATACCGGCGGTACAGTAATCAGCATGGGCTGAAGCCCATCATGCAAATCTGGATTCCCGTTTGCACGGAAATGACAAGTCCGTGCGTTGGGGCGGATGTGGGTTATAATTGGGCGCTCTGAAGAAACCCCGCGTAAAACGCGGGTTTAAATAAGGGGTGGTATGGACATAATGGACTTAATGGACAGGAGTGGAGGGAGATTTGTTTATGTTGTGGTGGTGGAAGTTAAGAGTGCCGGCAAGATGCCGGCGATACGGAAGACCCCATGTTTCCACATGGCCCACTAGCGTGGGGGCAGGAATTTGGTTGGTTGGGGTGTGGAGGTTGGTTTGATAAAGGAATGGCGGGCACGGCGCGGGCGACGCTTCGCCAGTCAAGAGCGATGTGTGAAGAAGTGTGGTTGAGATTGCCGCGTCGCCTGCGGCTCCTCGCAATGACAGTCAACTGTGTGGGTGACGGCGGGAGGGGGTTGAAAAACGAGGGTAGATTTTGTAATATGGTAGCCTGGCGGGGAAGGTGATGGTGTGGATTAAGGAAAATGGTGGGATGTGGTTGGTTGTTTGTGGAAGAAAGCGTAATTAATCCGGGAAATGGCGTGGGGGCCATTCGTAAAGGAAGGAAATAATGTTAGAAAAATATTCAGAACAATACAAAAGAGAACTGTTTGAATCGGTGGTTCCATTTTGGCTGAATCATTCTTTAGATGAAGAGTGTGGGGGGACGTATTCGTGTCTGGATCGTGACGGGGCGGTGTATGATTCGAAGAAATATATATGGCTGGTAGGACGGTCGGTGTGGATGTTTTCGCGGCTGTACCATGATTGCGGGCGTAAGGAGGAATATCTGAAAGCTGCGAAACTGGGGGTGGAGTTTTTGGAGAAAAACGCGGTCGATGAGAAGGAGCGTTATTATTTCAGTACGACGCGTCAGGGTGAGCCTTATTTTTATCAACGCAAGCCTTATAGTGCGGTGTTTGCAATGATGGGTTATCTGGAATATGCCAAAGTCAGCGGTCAAGAGCAGTATAAACAAAAGGCAATCGAGTTGTTCCGGGATATTACCAGTTGGATCGAAAACCCTGAGCTGCTGGGTCGGCCGATTATGGCGGGAGCACCGGCGGTGAGTAATCTGTCGAATGTAATGGTGTTGGCGAGCATGGCAACTGAGTTAGCTGAAGTGGATGATGATCCAGTGTATAAGACGGTGATGACGGAAGCGATAGAAGGATGTAAGAAGCATTATGATCCGAGCCGGCGTATTCTGATGGGAAATGTGCCGCTGGATGGACAAGATATATCGGGAACTCCGGAGGGGCGATTTTTTAATCCGGGTCATTCCATAGAGGTGGCCTGGTTCCTGCTGCATATTTTGAAATACGTACCAGACAGTGAGGCGAGGAATCTGGCATTAGATATTGTTGAAGGAACACTGGAGTATGGCTGGGATGAAGAATACGGAGGTTTGTATTATTTTATGGACGTTGAGCATCGGCCTACGCTGCAGTTGGAGTCTAATATGAAGTTATGGTGGCCACATACCGAGGCGATTTATGCATTGGTTCTGGCTTATACGCAAACGAAGGAGCAGCGGTGGCTGGATTGGTTAGCGAAGGTGCATGACTATACGTTCAGTCATTTTGTCGATTCGGAATACGGGGGGTGGTACGGTTATTGTGATCGAGAGGGGAATTTGACCCATTCATGTAAAGGGGGGAACTATAAAGGATTTTTCCATGTTCCCAGAGCGTTGCTGTTCAGTATTCAGGCGATTGAGGCTTTTTCAGGGGAGTGATTTTTTTTGGGTGTGTACTGAATGGAACAGAAAATGAATGTTTATGCTATTTAGAAAATCGTTGTGTAAATTTTGAAATTCAGTATGATTGATTTTTGATAAGGGATGATAATTTAACAAAATATTGGAGAAAAAAATGTCACGTAAGCAAAGCATATTAGCCCCGGACTGGTGGGACTTTACGACACTTGATGATGAGATTCTAAATGATGCGGCAAGGCTGACGGCGGAAGCGATGTTGGGCCTTTCCCGTGCAGGGTTTAAAGTAGAATTTTATGATACGCTGGAAGATTTTTACCTGGCAGAAGCTTTGGAGTATATAAATGCCTGGAGGCGGGCGACGCCGGACAATCCGGTGGGGATCTGCGGGCCTATAGGTCCAACCGAACAGTTGCCGTTGGTTGCCCGATTGGTTAATGAACTTGATTTGAGCCTGAAAAATGCTCATTTTTGGGGGATGGATGAATGGGTGATAAACGGCAAGGTTGCGCCTGTGGACCATGAACTTTCGTTTGAAAAAACTGATCGCGAGATGTGCTTTGATAAGATCAGGTCTGAGCTACAAATGCCAGATGCGAATATGCACTTTCCCAGCGAAGAGCCATCGGGATATATAAAAAGCTGGGAGGCGGGAGTTCGCTGTGCGGTGATGCAGGGCGGCCAGGGAGATATCAAACACTGGGCATTTAATGATCCGTTCAGGCGAGAAGGCAAATACAAAGACAATCCTCCGACAGCGGAAGAATACCGTCAGCTTACAACGCGGCAGGTTGAACTTCATCCGGTTACAATAATGCAGAATGCGCGTACGAGCGGGGGTGGAGTTGTGACCGGTGTACCGACAAAGGCAGTTACGGTTGGCCCGGTTCAGACATGGAAAGCGGAGAAAGTGTCTATCTGGCAGGCGGGAACCCATGACAATCCGTTCGGGATGAGACTTACGACGCTGATGATAGGCAAGAAGATACCGGATTCGTCCGTGCCGATGTCATTGCTGGCGGAGCATCCGAATGTGCAGTTTAACTTTTATCGGCCGGCGATTGGAACCTGTGATGTGGAGATGCATTAGAATAGGATATTGATATGAAACAAAAAGTATTTGCGATAGCGACGCATCCTGATGATATAGAATTTATGATGACGGGGACGTTGTTCCGGCTTAAAGAAGCGGGCTGTGAGATAGATTATATGAATGTTGCGAATGGCTGTTGCGGTACGGACCGACACGAGATTGAAGAAATTATAGCAATCCGCAGAGAAGAAGCCAAAGAAGCCTGCCGATATATGGGTGCGACATTTCACGAGAGCCTGGCTAACGACCTTGAGATATTTTATGAGAAGAACCTTATTTCTCAGGTTGCCTCGATCATACGTCAGGTAGCACCAGACATTATTCTGACACAGTATCCCTATGAGTATATGGAAGACCACAGCAACACAACCAGAATAGTAGTGACGGCGGCATTTTGCAGAGGCATGAAGAATTTTGCAGTTGATCCGGAGGTAAAGCCCATATCAAAACCGGTGGTGTTGTATCATAGTCTGCCTTATGGCCTGACAGACTCTTTGAAAAGACCGGTTGCGGCGGATTTTTATGTTGACGTCGAAGATCTAATTGAAAAAAAGTCCGAGATGCTTGCCAAGCATAAGAGCCAGAAGGAATGGCTTGATGTCAGCCAAGGCTTAGATTCCTATTTAATTACAATGAAAGATACGAACAGAGAGATTGGCAAAATGAGTGGCAAGTTTAAGTACGCGGAAGGGTGGATAAGACATTCGCATCTGGGTTTTTGCGGCCGGGATGATAATCCGCTGGTGGATATTTTGAAAAAGCATATTAATGCGTAGTCACGCTGTTTTAATTTAACGTAGAGAAATTATGAATAAACATATTTTTGTGGGATTTGGATTTGGCCCGATCCAGTCGGGTCTTTTTGTCAGTGAGGCATTTAAGGGCGGCAATTTCAGCCGTATAGTTATTTCTGAAATTGACCAGAAGCTGGTCGATGCAGTAAGAGCAAATAACGGCAGTTACTATGTCAATGTTGCATCATCGGCGGGAGTGGAATCTATCAAGATTGACGGGGTAGAAATTTATAATCCGTCTGATACGGCAGAGCGGGGAAAACTATTAGAAGCCATTTCCCGGTCAACAGAGATATGCACATCGCTGCCGTCGGTTGATTTTTACGACAAAGGTGAATATAGCGTTGCATCTCTTATCGCACGGGGCCTGCAGAACAGAATAGCCAAGGCGACGATAATATATACGGCGGAGAACAATAACCATGCAGCGGAAATTCTGGAAGAAAAAGTCGGTTCATTTAAAAATGTTCAGTTTTTAAATACCGTGATTGGCAAGATGAGCCAGGTGGTAACAGATAAAGCAGAAATAGAGCAAAAAGGATTGAGGCCGATAGCCCCGGGTATTGACAGAGCATTTTTGGTTGAGGAGTTTAATAAGATACTGGTAAGCAAATGTGTAATTCCGGAATTTACTCCGGGGATAGAGGTGTTTATAGAGAAGGAGGAATTGCTGCCGTTTGAGGAGGCCAAGCTATATGGCCATAATGCGATTCATTTTCTTATGGCTTTGCTGGGTTTGTCGAAGGGTTATAAGACGATGAAGGATTTGAGGGATGACCAGGAGATAATGGGTATTGCCCGAGCTGCTTTTTTGAAAGAATCCGGGGGGGCGTTGATAAAGAAATATGCTGAATTGAAAGATGAGCTTTTTACCGAAGCAGGTTATAGGAAATATGCCGAGGATTTGCTGGAAAGAATGACCAATCCATATCTTAGCGACCCTATTGAAAGAGCTGTAAGAGATCCTCAAAGGAAGCTTGGTTTGAATGACAGGATTTTCGGTACGATGCAGTTGGCGATGACATATGGAATTGAGCCGATCAATATGGCCAAAGGTGCAGCGATTGGTATCAAGTATCTTGCAAAAACACAAGGGCAATCGACAGAGCTTGAAAATTTGAAAGAAGTATTGGCGGGGATTTGGCAGGAAAGCGACAGTAAGTATAAGTCTGAGATTATTAGATTAACTGAAGGTGCGATTTTGAGTTCATGAGGTAATATCTTTTTTCATATAGAATCGGGCTTGGTTTTCATCAAAGTGCAACCGCTGTTCCTGCGCTACCGAAGCTGCATCAAGAGCAATCAAGTTCAACGGATTTTCAAAGCCCATCATGAGCAATTCATGGGTGCTTACCAGCTTTAATGAAGCCAGGTAATTCATGCACTGCATCATGGTTGCCGATGAACCCGCCAGGTATCCGGTATCCGGAATGAACAGCCTGCCGCTTTCTTCCAGGAGCACTTTATTCCCAAGAGTTTCGTATTTTCCCGGTTCCATACCCGCCAGCGGAGAAGAGTCACTGACCACTATGCATTTGTGGGGGCCCTTAACTCTAATAATTGATTTTATCAAGGATACGGGCAGATGATGTCCATCGGTTATCATCATCGCTGTCAGGTTATCATTTGCCAGCCCCGCCCAGATTGGATTTTCATGCCTGGGCAGTTCGGCGGACACACCATTTCCCAGATGCGTAAGAGCTTTCGCCCCGGCCTGTGCCAAGCGATCCAGATCCTGCTCCGTGGCCAGTTGATGCCCCAGAGATATCGCGACCTGCTTTTGTGCGGCCCACTGAGCTAACAGGTGGGCGCCTTCCAGTTCAGCAGCTATAGTTAATAATTTTACCTTACCATCGGCCCATTCCATGAGTTGCTCCAGGTAAGCAAGGTCAGGCATTTTGGTCCACTGGGCCTGGTGCGCCCCGCGGGGTCCGTCCTGGGCAGAGATAAAGGGCCCTTCCAGATGTATCCCCAACAACCTGCCCTTGAATTCCGGCTGGTGCATTACTTGAGCAATGATCTGCAGGTTCTGACGGTAAATGTCTGTGTGAGAGGTAATTACAGTGGGCAAAAAAGCAGTAACTCCGGTTGCAATAATATTTCGACAGGCCTGGGCAAAATTTTCAGATGTAAGATCATCGCTGGAAAAATCCACCCCCATAAATCCATTTACCTGCAAATCTATCAGACCTTTAACTTTCATAATCATCCAAAGTCACATATTATTCGCTAATAGTAACGACCTTACCTGTCCAGAGCAAAGGTTTTTCAACATCGTACTCCGTCAAACCGATACCTTTGACAAAAGGTCCGCTGATGATCGGTCCCGAAATACGTGTTTGTCTGATACTCAATTGTTGTACGTCATCGGCCCAGATTGGACAGCGAACATCAGGCTCATCCACACCCAACATTACTCCATTGAGCGTTACTCCGCGTACATGACGGAGAAATAAACCAAACGCCGGCAAGTTACCCCAGGCGGTTGGTTGCGGATAGCCACGTTCATCTTCAGAAACTTTAATACGAAAATCGTTAGCAGTAATGTTGCCTTTGGCAAACAACTGAATATTACTCAAAGAAATATTTTCGATATAATGATCCGGCAATCCCGTAATCGAAGAACCAAAGTTACCATGACTGTGAGCAACCACATTACTGATTGCGATATTACGAATCTTACCAATTTTGGGCTTAGGTATTCCCTCGGTGTACTTTCGGGCACGGTTACCTAAGCGGATGTAGATTGGAGCCATCGGGCCGTCGATAACTATATTATTAATAGTTACATTTTCCATGATGCCGCCATCGACAATGATCAGTGAGATACCGGTAATACCATCTATAGGAGTACTGAAAATAGGTTTATCCCGGTGGCGCGATGGAGTAACGACACAATTGGAAATAGTAATATTGCGAAAGCCGCCCGACGACTCAGTCCCGGCCTTGATGGCGTTGCAGTGACTGCTGACAGTACAGTTAGTGATAACGACATCTTCTGTGGGGGCAGATCCGGTACTTTTAAGAGTAATTCCATCATCATCAGTATCGAAATGGCAATCGGATATCGTAACACGGCGGCAGCCGTCAATATCAACGGCATCGTTATTGCGATTGACATGGTTGTAGACATCCAAGCCACGGATAATTAAATTATCGCAATTAAGATAATGCTGGTTCCACATCCCTGAGTCACGCATGCGGATACCTTCGATCCGGATATCTCTGCAGGTAATAAAAACGATATTACGCGGCCGTCCGTCCTGGTCACCCCCGCCATACCGAGGCTTTTGATATTTGCCCTGGCCGTTGATGGTACCACTGCCGGTAATGGCAATATTATTGACACCTTCAGCATAAATCAAGGCATAGAAACCACCAATATCTTTATGCGACCGAAACTTTGGCGTGGGCTGACGCGGATAATCTTCATGTCGTTTACTGCCCAGCAAAGTCGAACCGTGGCCCAGGTACAATTCGACATTGTCTTTCATAAGAATTGTCCCCGACAGCCAGGTACCTGCGGGGATGACCACTCGACCACCGCCATTTATATTGCAGATGTCAATAGTTGTCTGAATGGCACTGGTATTTAAGGTTGTGCCATCACCGACCGCGCCGAAGTTGCGAATATCATAAGCCGTCGGTTTAGTTTGCAAATGTTTAATTTCCTCTGCCTGAATGCAACTTAACAGAATACATGAAGTGATAAATCCAAACAGTATGCTTGTTTTTTTAGTTATTATCATGATTTTCCTTATACATGGCCAAAATATTTTCCAGCGGTGTATCGGGTTGAATATTATGGGAAGGGGCAATAATATAACCGCCATCTTTGCCCACGGTTTCGATACGTAAATTTACTTCGTCAAGGACATCTTTAACGCTGCCGAAGGGAAGTGTCTTTTGCGTACTGATTGCTCCATGAAAACAGATTCGGTCTCCAAATTCCTTTTTCAACCGGACAGGATCCATGTTTGCGGCTTCGGGCTGAACGGTGTCGTAAATATCAACGCCCGCCGCAATCAAGTCCGGCCAGATTGATCGGGTCGAGCCGCAACTGTGCAGCATTACTTTTGTGCCGTAGGCGTGTCCCAGGTCGCACATGGCTTTGAGCTTGTCGAAGAAAAGTTCTCGCCATTTTTGCGGGCTAATCAGCAGGCCGTTCTGCGTACCGTAGTCATCACCGATCCAAAAAATATCGACTTTGCCCTGCGCCGCCTGCAACACCTTTTGTGAAATGTCGTAACAACACTGGAAGCGCTTTTCCATACAGGCGTGGACGACCGGGTCTTCAAGTCCGATGCCGAGCAGGACATTCTCCACACCCATGCCGTAAGCGGTTCCGTTAATCAAATCCATGTTACCGGGAGAGCCACAAACAATTGCATAATCGGCGTATTTATCGCATTGCCCGGCAAGTGACGAGCAATCGAACCAGTCGTGAGTCGGCCATCGAAATTTTGCCACATCGCCGGAGCTGGTAAATTCGGCGTAGGGGAACTCGACGGATTCATTATAAATGCCCGCCTCGTTTTTAATGGGCTTGCGGACTTGCCCCCAGAAATTTTCAAAACGTCCATCTTCCCAGTTGCGTAACTTCGGCCCGACATAAATAGGTTTTATTACCCGCAAATCCACGCCAAGCTTTTCGAGCACCACGTCCATATCGTTGGTTTGGAAATGATTTTTGAGTTTTTCGTCAGCTTCCGGCGTGCCCAAATAATTGCATGGTGTACGATCCGGCTGGAGATGTTCCAGAGCTTTTAGAACACGTTCTTTGGATGTTATTTTCGTAGTCAACTCAACCGGGCCCTTCTTATATTTTGGTAATTAAAAAGACGGCATAAATGATGGCTGCGACACATCCCCAACCTGCCAGGAAACCGATCACCGAGGTCAGAGATGGTATCATAAATTCCAGGTTACTATTTGGAAAGATAACCCGTTTTTTGGGTACGACGGCATCGGCGGGCAGCGTGCAGGGTATGGAGATTTGCTCGCCGGGAGCAATGGGGGTGCGGATAAGGGCGTAGAAGTTATCGAGTTTTTCCCGGGCAACAGGTTTGGTAAACAGGCTGACGAAAATACCCGACAGCGTGCCACCGACGAGATAAAAAATCATCTGCCAGGGCAGGTAAATAACTGAGCCGGTGTCTTTGTGCATTACGAATCTCAGGAATTCTGAACCGGGCACCTCGGCCATAAATGCAATAAAGAAAGACTGGGTAGTCAGCCACCAAACGGCAAAGGCGGTTAAAGTTGCCGCCCAGGCACCAGGTACGGTGGTACGTCTCCAGAAAAGTCCCAGCCAAAAGGCGATGCCCATCATGGGAGTAATTTTCCAGAATATTTCCAGTCCTGCTACTACACCGGGCAACCAATAAGCAAAGAGTACTCCGCCGGCGACAATGACTACAGAAGTAATGCGGCCGACGAGAATATAATGTTTCTGGGTTTCGTTGGGATTTAAGCGTTTGTAAACATCTTCAGTAAAAAGGGCGGAGGAAGAAATCATAAAGGCGTCACAGGAACTCATTACCGATGCCAAAACAGCAGCGATAAAGATACCCAGCATCCCCGGCATGATTTTGGGTAGGAACTCCCCGGCGACGGTACCGAAGACTTTGTCGGGCTCGATTTCTCTACCGGCGAAATATATAACCGCAGCCACACCGGTTAAGCACCAGGGTATGGTACAGAGGCGTTTGATTAGTGTTCCGCCCATAAAACCGATACGTCCCTCCATTTCAGTTTTACCTGCGGCGCAGTTGCCCATGGTGTGGGGTTGAGTGACGATACCCACCAGAGCATTGAAGGCAATAACGGAGATGTAGAAAATACCGATTTCCGCCGGCGCCACCAGAGAGAGCATGTGCGGATCGGTAATACCGGAATGTAGGCCTTTCATACCGCCAATTGCATTTAGAACCAGAGGCAGCAGCAAAAAAGAAAATATGATAGTCAGCATTCCCTGAATAAAATCGGTGACAATAGCAGCGGAGAGTCCCCCCGCCACGCCGTATATTACAAAAATAATCGTCATTAAAAAAATGGCCCAATTAGCACTGACCAATCCACTGGTGCTAGCTGATATGACTTCGCTTGAACCCTTGAGCATTACGCCAATATTCACCATCAGATTTAATATGCCCACTACCGCGAATAACATGGCGACACTGGGACTAAAACGGGCTTCAAAAACATTGGCAGTGGTAATCGCCCGGAAACGCCGAAATACAGGTGCTATCAACCAATAGAAAGGAGTAACCGGGAGCCAGAGCCACTGATACCAGATGCCGGATAAACCATTGGTGAAACTCTTTGAGGCTACCGAAACCGCCTGGTCGGAATGGGTACCGGTTCCGAAGGAAAACATTATCATCATTACCTTGCCGAATTTGCGAGGCATGAAAAAATCACTGCTGCTCTTGATTTTTCTGGCGGACCAGATTCCGATAGCGGTAATCCCCAGAAAATATATGATCAAAACAAAATAGTCCGCGAGTTGTAAACCCATCCGGGATTAATTCCTTTCCAGCTTTATAGATCGTGACTTAACACTTTGTGCTTCAAGCCAACAATAATTTTTTGATATACAGACCAATTTAACCGGAGGAGTGTTTCCGGCGTAGTTCGAATACGGTTTCAAAGATGGTTGTTATTTTGTCGTCGGTAATCCGGTCGTCAATATTGATACAACACACGCCGGTGAGACGGGGATTACCGGAATCTTCTACCAATTGGATAATTGTCCGACGGATTTCATCAACGCTTTGGTCAATTATCTCCACTGGACTCAATCGAAGGTTCAGGAACGTGTTCGGTAGTGCCTGCCGGATTTTTTTTACGTTGCCTCCCCAGCCCACATCCAGGAAATCCAGGTGGGGCAAGAGTGCAAAAGATTCGGCAAACCGATGCGGATCGGTACCGCAATGATGAATTCCGAACGGGCGGTATTTTTTGCTCCAGGCGTAATCGATGGGAAAAATAAATTTTTCGTAATCATCGGTGGAAATCATGGTGTTGGAACACTCCGAATGAAGACAGACAGGTTTTTCAAAAAAACGCACAACGCGATTCACGGAAATGCTGGTGGTGCCGGTTAATTTTTCAATAAAGGTGAAGAATTTTTCGATTACCTGGGCGATTTTTTTTAGAAATTGTTTAGCCGGTTCAGGTTTGTCAACCATATCCATGAAAAATGCCTGTCCGCGTAAATCCAGAGCAAGGTTTAATAAACCGGACCAGTTGACATCTCCGGCCAAATAGCCAAATTTGCTTTTAAGGTTTTCAGTGAGCCGGAGAAGTCGCTGGAAAGCTGAGCCGGTGAAAATTTGTTCGATATCCAGTCGCAAGTCATCCATTTGGGCGGGAAGCACCTGTGGAGGCGTATCGGGATTATACTCTACCTCGCAGCCGAGCATTTCGGAAAGCAGGAATCCTGCCGCCAAATGTACTGCGCCAACATAAGGGATATCTTTTCCCCGGTCATTACCCAAGCCAAAACCACCCCAACGGTCGTAAAGAACTTTTTCCATTTTCCGCTCGACTTCGACACGTTTGTGCGGATGAAAGAAAAAATCCTCATCGAACGTAATACCCACATGCTTGTACCACCACACCGGGCTAAGGACAATATCCACAGGCAAGACAGGGTTACTTAGAGCTAAATTATAATTATGTTCAGCCATTTAAACTCCGGCAATTTTCTTGGCCCGTCATGGTAGTGCACAAAAACCAGGAAGTCAAAGGTGTTAGTTATTCGACCGGGCGAAACGTCAGGCTGTCGGCAGTCAAACACCATTGCTTACTACCATAAACACCCGCGGTCGAATAATCAAATGGCTTAAAGCCGATCTTTATAACCGGGGAATCAGGCTTTAAGTGAAAATCATATTTTGCGACATCGACGAACAGCGGATCAGCAACGATAGAACCTGCGTCTTTGCCGGTCTGCTGCCACTGCTGAAAAGTCATGTTTAGGAAAGTAACGTCTTTTCCGGCAGAATTATAGTAGCAGTTGTTTTTCATCACGAGGTTGATTTTGTCCCATGGCCCCTGCAGGCACAGGCCCTGGTCGTAATAGACAATGTTGTATGCCAGGGTAAACGACAGATGGTTTTCGACACGGGTAGCCTGGAGTTGGTAGAGTTTGCTGAAAGCAAAGATGTTGTTTTTGATGACATTTTCTTTGCCGTAGTGTTGGTGGAAGCCGCCGGTTTTTGTGTGGTAAACGAGGTTATTTTCCATGGTGATGCCGGTCGAGCCTTCATCAGTGTAAAGGCCCCACCCGCCGTAGGAGTAGGAGTTGATATCATGAACGACGTTATTGCTTACGGTGGTACCTTCGGACGGGCCAAGTGTGTAAACCGCCGCCATATCGCTAAGTACGCCAAGACCAATATGGTGTATGTGGTTGAAATCGATGGTGTTGCGTTTGGCGATGCTGGGATCGTAGCCCCATCGCCAGCCGACTGAGACGCCGGTGTAAGTGAGATCGCTGATGTCATTGTGGGTTACGATGTTATCGCTGCTGTGTCCGATGAAAACACCGACAGCACAGGGGAAGACGTGGCCGCCGGAATGGATTATGTTATTGTCGAGTTTGATATGGCTAGTCTGGTTGAGTTCGTCCGGAACAGTTGAGGTTTGGCCGATGCGAACGCCGCCGCCGCCCAGGTCGTGCATGTAGCACTGACTGACAACGCAATTTTTACATGAATCGCGGAACCAGAGAGCGTATTTGCCGATGTGCGATATTTCGCATGAGTCGAGGCTGATATCGTGTACGCCGTCGGCTATGACTGGCGCATCAATGCCTGACGCGGCTTGGTATGGTTCAAAGCCTTCCGGGCCGTGGCGATAGCCGGAGAAACTAAACACCAAGCCTTTGAGTGTTATGTGGCTGACGTAGCGGCCTTGATCAGGTTGGCCCTTAAAGATGATGAAGTGTTCGGCAACCGGTGCGATGATTTTGGCGGTGTCGATGTTCTCGCCCGGATGCGGTTTATAGAGAATTTTACCGTTGCGATCAAGGAACCATTCGCCCGGAGCATCGAGAGCCGACCTGATATTTTCAAAGAAATATCGAATGTCCTTATGCAGGTTGTTCCATGGCTTCATACCCGCCCCACCAATCGTAAAGATCTGACTGGCAGGGTCAATGCCGAGGATTGGTTTGCGGGTCTGGTCCCATTTGTGATAGGCAACCATGTGAACGTCGCCCAGTTCTGCCTGGGAAAGGTTTGAGATGTTTTCGAGTTCTTCGGGTTTTATCTTTATCTGCTGGGTGGCTTTTTCAGGGGTGCTGCCTGAACCTTTTTCGATGACCTGCTCTTTGACATCGAGCATTTTATAATAATACTGATTCGGAGTACGAGCACGGATCGCCCGGCGGCCATTAACGTAAAGCTGCTCAAAGGGCTTTTGTTTTCGGAGGGATTCAGGTATTTGACCCTGCCAAAGGCCATCGTCGGTTATCATAAAGCCGGTAATCTCGACTCCACCGCTTATCAGGGGTTTTGCACCATTGGCTGCACGGTAAATTATCGGTGCAGATTGAGTGCCGCTGTCAGCAGGCGTGAAGACGACCGGCTCGAATTGGGGATACTCGCCCTGGGCGATGATAACGGTGACGGGTTCGGTCAATTCCCCATCGGCCTTGATGCTTCTGATCTCGTTACGGGCACCGGCAATGGTAGCTTTGGGACCGTCAGTCGCAGCAGCGTTGGGAGTTGGAACCTTACCCGACCACGAATCGCTGCCATGGGGAGAAACATATAAAGTAAGAGCAGGACAATAATTACAAACGCTCAGAACGATTATTACCGGTACGAGATTACGTAACATTGTGAACTCCTACAATAAACTGGGATTTCCAATATGAGATTTATATCCTTACTCAGCTACGCCGCAGCGACTTTATGGCTAATAGAATATCAAATCTGTCTCAAAAACTCAAAGGAACCTTGTAAAATAGCTGTTTTGAGGCCCCTTAGGAGATTTATTCATTGTCTAATAGGATATTGATCTGGAGGATAAGCTCCGGTGCCGGCGAGATGAAGCAATCGGTACATAAAGTGTTTATTTTAATAAACTTATGTTTATTCACACAGAACACTTTGGGGGAAATTTCAAAAATATTTTCCATGCAATAAACTGGTAAGGGATTCGTTAAACAAGTGTATGGATGCATTTTAGCAGTCGGTAGAAGTACTGTAGCTTTGGTTGAAAACGAATTTGCCCGCCGCAAACCGTCTAAATGGACATATTACATTATGCAAACAAGGTGGAAGGTTATTTTGACCTTAATCGCCGATGCTGCACGCTTCGAAAATCTTGATATGTGTCGTGCCCCGCCAGGTAAGGTATAATGCAGGATATTCGTGTTTAATGAATTTTTTTATTAACTTAACTATTTGTGATTAAGGAGTTTAACTATGTTTTCACGAAAAATGGTTATTGGTTTCGTTATTGCGGGACTATTTAGCATAATCTTGATTGGTCAATTGCAATCCCAACAAGATCCGGGGGCCAGTACGGGTCGTGGTCGTGGTCCGGGCAGGGGTCAGGGCGGGATGCGTTTCGATCCGGCTCAAATGCAGCAAAGAATGATGGAACGTTTAAAGGAAAACCTGGCGGTCAAAGATGAAGAGTGGAAAATCATCGAACCACGACTAACATCCGTGGTAACTCTGTCTCGTGAAGTAAATAGCAGCGGGATGAGAGGATTTGGTCGTGGGGGCAGAGGTCCAGGAGGTCCGGGTAGTCGTGGTGGTCAAGGCCGTAATCAAGGTACTGCAACAGGAGAGGCCGCAGCAAGCAGTCCACCTCCGTCGGAAATAGAAAAGAGTACGGCGGCACTTCAGACAGTTCTGGAAGATGAAAAATCCACCCCCGATCAAATCAAAAAAACGTTGACGGCAGTGCGTACAGCACGAGAAAAGGGCAAACAGAAACTCGCTAAAGCCAAAGAAGAATTGCGTAAAGTGTTGACCGTCCGCCAGGAAGCTCAATTAGTTTTAATGGGCTATCTTGACTAAGACACCCCAAACGCTGATATTTAGGTTTAGTGAAGGGAAATAAAGCCGTGAGCATGGCTCTTTTGCAAAAATTAGAGGACAGTAAGCTTTTACATCCTCAAGTCGCCGAACAGGTCAGAGAGTATCTGGTCGAAGGAAAATCTATCGATCAGGCACTCTTGACCGTAGGCGGATTATCGGAAGAGCAGTACCTGCGATTTTTGTCGGAAGAATTTAAAGTTCCGTATATTGACCTGGAGAATAATCCTCCTACGAAGGAGTTTTTACGTCAATTTCCGGCCCGGATTCTGCTGGAACAAAAGATTTTACCCCTGGAAGAACGTAACGGGGCAGTATTGGTGGCGACCAGCAGTTTGTTTGAGACTTCGGGAATGGATCAGCTTCGACTGGCCACCGGCAGGGATTTGGAGATGGCTCTTGCTCCCTCATTAGAAATAGAGCGATGTATAAAACGATATTTGGGAGTAGGTGCCGACACGATGCAATCGATGGTTTCGCAAGCCAATGCAAGTGGGCTGGAAATTATTGAAAAATCGATTGAGGGCGATATTGACCTTACGGACGAAGACGAGGGAGCCACGATCATTCGTTTTGTGAATCAAATACTCACCGAAGCGATAGAATTACGTGCTACCGATGTGCATTTTGAACCCTTTGAAGATGTCCTGCGGGTACGATATCGAATTGACGGAGTTCTCCAAGAAGCGACCATCCCGGCCGATGTAAGAAGATTCCAGATGGCTATTGTATCGCGACTGAAGATTCTAAGTTTTTTGGATATTGCAGAAAAACGATTGCCTCAGGACGGTCGAATCAAGATCAGGATTGCGGAGCGGGAAATTGATGTTCGGGTATCGGTTATTCCCATGCTGCATGGTGAAGCGGTAGTGTTGCGTTTGCTGGATCAAACGTCGATGCTTTTAGGCCCAGAGCAACTGGGGATGTCCGAAGAGGATCGTCATAATTTTGAGAGAATTATGACATTGCCGCACGGAATCATTCTGGTAACGGGTCCAACCGGCAGTGGAAAAACCACAACTCTTTACGCGGCCCTTTCGCAAATCAATGATATTGAGAGAAAAATTGTAACGATTGAAGATCCCATTGAATACCAATTGCGTGGTGTGAACCAAATCCAAGTTTCCACGAAGGCGGGACTGACATTTGCCCGGGGTTTGCGATCGATATTGCGTCATGATCCGGATGTGATTCTCATTGGTGAGATTCGAGACCTGGAGACGGCGGAAATAGCGGTGCAGGCCTCTTTAACCGGTCACCTGGTATTTTCCACCTTGCATACCAATGATGCACCTGGAGCTCTAACGAGGCTGGTGGATATGGGGATTGAACCTTACCTGGTAGCATCATCGTTGGAAGCGGTTATCGCTCAGCGACTGGTGCGACTTATCTGTTCAGAGTGTCGGGAAGAAACGGCGGAGGCGGAACTAGACATTCTGCGACAGCAGTTTGGAGGCGAGTTGCCGGAAGTGCTATGTCATGGTCGAGGATGCCGAAATTGTCAGGGAACCGGATATTTGGGTCGTCAGGGTATCTTCGAGTTGATGGTTGTAACCGAAGAGATACGCGGGCAAATTCTCGAAGGTGCTTCGAGCAGAGCGATTCGTAAGACGGCGGCCCGACAGGGAATGAAGAGCCTGCGTGAAGATGCGTTCCGTTATCTAGTTCAGGGACAAACCACGGTTGAGGAAGTCATGAGAATCACCAAAGGTAATCTTTTGTAACGGGAAACGAGGCAATGGCTACCTACACATACAAAGCTTTGGATACCCAGGGACGGGAATTTACTGATACAATATCGGCTTCCAGTCGTGCGAATGTATTGGAACGGATTGTGGCAAGGAAGCTGATTCCGGTTTCTGTAGAAGAAACGGGTAAACCCGCGGAAGGAAAGACACGATTTTCGTTTCGAGGGATGCATATTTCGAAAAGAGATGTGGAAGGGTTCACGCGGGAATTGGCCAATTTGCTGGCGGCGGGCGTTCCCTTAAGTCGAGCGTTGAATATTCTGGCGCGGGAGGCTTCGAATCCGGCGGCCAAAAAGCAATGGTCGCAAGTGCGTGATTGTGTGAGCGAGGGCATGTCATTAGCGGAGGCACTGGCCCAATGGCCGAAATGTTTTCCCCCGGTCTATATTGCGATGGTGCGTGCCGGGGAAACGGGTGGATTTCTCGATTTGGTGCTGAGCCAAATTGCGCAATTTCGCAGTCGCGAGCAAGATTTGAAGGGGAAAGTACAGGCGGCGCTGGTGTATCCGATTATTTTAGCAATACTGGCCACGATGATTCTGGTTTTTCTTTTGACATTTTTTATTCCGCGATTTTCCTCGATTTTTGCCGAATTTGGTGGATCGTTGCCCGATCTGACCCGAGCGATAGTTGCCGCCAGCGAATTGATTACCAAGTACTGGCTGATTATTTTGATATTAATTGTCTTGATCGCGGTTTCGCTGCGTCGGGCCATGGTGCGAGAGGAAGGCAGACTAGCGATAGAAAAGTTTATTCTTCGATGTCCGTTGATTGGTATCGGGGTGGCGCGTTTTGCCCTGGTTCGTTTTTGCAGGATGCTGGGTACACTGGTTGAATCGGGAGTGCCTCTGGTAAATTCGTTGAAGGTGGCAAGGGAAGCTATAGGCAATCAAACCCTGGCCGCAACAGTAAGTGGAGCGATAGAACAGGTGCAGAGCGGTACGTCGCTGGCGAAAAGTTTGTCGGATTGTCCACAGTTGTTTCCGGGATCAGTTATCGAGATGGTGGCTGTGGCGGAGGAGTCGGGCAGGCTGGACAAGGAGCTGGTTCGTCTGGCGGGAGCATACGAGGAAGAATTAGATCGGCATTTGCGTATGACGGTGGCATTAGTAGAACCGGCGTTGTTATTTATTATGGCAGCCGTTGTCGGGACGGTGGTTATCGGGATGCTGCTGCCTATATTTAATCTTCAGGAACTTATTCGTTAATAGATAAAACCGGGACAGTTAACTGGGAGTGAAAAACAACAATGCAATACTATAAAAACAAGCATATTAACAATTGTTATTCGAGACCGGACAAAATCGGTTTTACCCTTATTGAGTTATTATTGGTATTGGTGATTTTAACCGTCCTGGCGGCAGTGGTAGTGCCGAAATTTACCAAACGGTCGGAACAGGCGCGGATAACGGCGGCGCATACGGATATTTCGAATTTGGAGTTAGCCCTGGACGCCTTTGAAATTGACATGGGGCGTTATCCAACGGTATCAGAGGGTTTAAATGTCCTGGCAGTGCCGCCAGGTAATGCATTGGAATGGAAGGGCCCTTATATCAAGAGAGGGATTTCCATGGATCCCTGGGGCTCCCCTTATATATACAAATATCCTGGTCAATATAATACCTATGGATACGACCTGTATTCCTATGGTCCCAACGGCCAGGAAGGGGGAGACGATGATATTGTCAACTGGACACTGTATTAGTATCGATGCCGTTCCTGCTGCAGGCGACAATAATAAGAGGATGCGGTCCGGTTGGATTTTGTGTGCCGGTTTTACGCTGCTGGAACTGGTTTTGGTGATGCTGATCATTTGTACGTTACTGGCGATTGCGTCTCCGTCATTGAGAGGATTTTTTGCTTCGCGAGAAACCAGTTATGCCGCTGAACAGATTATGGCATTGACCCGATTGGCTCAAACTCAGGCGGTGGCGGACGGTAAAATGTATCGTTTAAATCTGAATGCCAGTGAAGGTTTGTATTGGTTAACGGTTCAGGATGAAGGAGTATATCGACTGCTGAATACCGAACCGGGCCGGATTTTCAGGCTGCCGGAGAGCACTACTATGCAACTGCAGGGACTTGCACCAAACCAGCGGGAGTATTATATCGAGTTTGATCCCACCGGACGTTGTCAGGAGGGTATGATTCGATTGGTAAACCGGAGCGGGGAAGAGGTTACGATTGTGTGCCCTACGCCTACGGAAAATTATTATATAACCAAATCGGAAGATCCGTTAAACGAATGGAAATGATAAGCTCAAAATTTTGTTTAGCCAAAAATTCCAGCCGGGGATTTACCCTGTTGGAAATTCTGGCCACTTTTGTGCTGATAGCAATCATTATACCTGTGGCTATGAAAGGTATAGGGATGGTGGTCCGATTGGCGGATCATTCCGTTCAACAGGTAGAAGCCTGCTCATTAGCGGAAAACAAGTTGGCAGAATTGCTGGTTACGCAGGACTATCTCGACGGGGCACAAACTGGAGATTTTCGCCCGGAATGGCCCGAGTATCGCTGGGAGGTTGAGGTAGTCGAGTGGGGGCAGGCATCGTTAAAAGAAATTACGGTAAACGTGCTTTGGGAGGACGCTCAGCAAGAGCGAATGGTAACTCTGAATACGCTGGTATATCCTCAGGAATAGCTGAAAATGAAACAAAAAGCCGGAACAAAAGGTTTTACTCTGCTGGAGTTGCTGGCCGCCATGGGGATGATGGTGGTTCTGGCAGGTTCGCTGTATGGCAGTTTGTATATCGGCTTAAAATCCAAAGAAAGAGCTGAGGCGGCGGTGGGTCCGGTGCGCCAGTCGCGGATAATTTTAAAAATTTTACAGCAGGACATTGAAGCATCGCTGCCGCCAACCGGAATTCTGGAAGGTGTATTTCAAGGCTTCAGCGGGGTTGATAGTCGCGGGCGTGACAGTGACACTTTACTGTTTTATACCAGCCGATATTCGCCCCATATTCCCGGCGTGGTGAGTGATATTGTTCAGGTGGAGTTGCTGTTGACACCTTCATACAACAATCAGACTAATTATCTGGTGCGGCGTACGACAGTGAATCTGTTACCTTCAGCGACACCGGAATATCATGAAGAAATTCTCTGTCGGGATGTCGCGTCTCTGAATCTGAATTATTACGATGGTTATGATTGGTTGGACAACTGGGACTCCGCAGCCATGGAGGACACTTTACCCCAGGCTGTGGAAATCACGATTGATATAAGTCAGCCTGCACCCAAGAATCAACCAGAATACGAAAACTATTACACGGCGACTCGTGTGTTTCTTGTACATTGCAGCCAAATTGACAGTGGTCAAGAAACCATGCAGCAAGGAAACAATCCATCCAAATAAAAATCGAAGCTACATCAAAAAATGAAACCAGTTAAAAGGACAATTCAGGCGAATTCTAAGGGTGAAGACGGCCGATTTGCGTGTTTAACTTTGCGCTTACCGCGATTTTTGAATGTTACCAGAGGGTCGGTGTTAATTGTCACGATGTGGATTGTGCTGGTACTGGCCAGTTTGGTACTGGTGTTTTCGCGGTCGATGCGGGTCGAAGCGATTGCCTCGGCTAATTATGTTTCCGCGGTTCAGGCTGATGCGATTGCTCGTGGAGCATTGCAGTATGTTCAGGCCAAAATTTTGACGGAAGAGGAAGAAACCCTGCTGTTGGAAAGTAAGGATGTGTATGAAGCGGTAGAAGTACAGGGTGGTTTCTTCTGGATAGTGCATCCCAATCTTTCGGATGATCGGAATTATACCTTTGGAGTTACAGACGAAGCGTCCAAAATCAATCTGAATTCGGCAACCCAGGAAATGCTGCTGAAGTTGCCGGGAATGACCTCGGAGCTGGCATCGTCTATTATCGACTGGCGTGACGAAGATACCGAAATTACCCCCGGCGGTGCGGAAAGTGAGTATTACCTGCTATTGCCGGAGGCCTATTACTGCAAGGATGCTCCCTTTGAGACCGTTGAGGAAGTATTGCTGGTGCGAGGTGCCACGGCAGATATTTTGTATGGGGAGGATACCAATAAAAATGGTGTGCTTGATCCGCAGGAAAATGACGCTGAGCAAAGCGAACCCCCGGACAATCGCAACGGCAGGCTGGATCGAGGGATTTATGATTACGTTACGGTCTATAGCCGACAGCCGAACGTAACGGAGGAAGGAGAAGACCGAATAAATGTTAATAGCGGCAATACAGGAGAAATATCCGATCTTTTACGGGAAACTATTAAAGATGATACTTACTTCCAATATATGGACAGAATTCGTCAGGGGAGGCCTTTCCGCAATATTATTGACTTTTATTATCGTGTTGGATTAACGGCAGAACAATTCAAAACAATAGTTGGTCGTCTGACAACATCTTCGGACAAGGTTCTGGCTGGTCTGGTGAATATCAACACGGCCCCGCGTGAAGTCCTGCTCTGCCTGCCCGAATTAACCGAAAGCGATGCCGATGCTTTAATATCCAAGCGATTGTCCCTGGATGAGACGGAGTTGGGAACCGTGGCCTGGATTATAGATGTGATAGATCAGGAGAAAGCCGTGGCAATTGGCGGTCATATTACTACCCAGTCGTTTCAGAAATCGGTGGACATTGTGAGTGTCAGCCGCAACGGCAGGGCTTATGGACGCTATCAGGCCGTGTTAGATTTGCAAAATGAAACGCCAAAGATTTTATACTGGAAATCATTACATCATCTGGGATGGCCTCTGGATTCGAAAACTCTTTTGAACTTGCGAACCGGGAATTCGCCAAACTAGATGGAATCCTAAAATGAGAAAAATATCCATACTAACCAGGACACGAAGAATTTTAGGAATTGCACTGGAAGACGATCAGATACTTTTGTCTGAACTTCATTGTATTGCTTTGCGATACCGGATAATTCGTACGGAGACGTTTTCCCTGTCGCCAGAGGCGAATTTTACGGAACCGGCCCGGTTAGGAACAGCCTTGCATGAGTTTCTGCAAGAGCATCACTTTTGGGCCAAAGAAGTGGTGGTTGGTTTACCCGCCAAATGGCTATTAGTAAAGGAAAACGAAGTACCTTGTGTTCAAACAGAATCACTGCCCCAAATAGCACGACTAATGGCGGAAAGGGAATTTTCCCTTGATATGAATGATCTGGTGCTGGACTATACGAGCAGCGACAATTCTAATTCAAATCGTTACCTGGTGGTGATGGCTACTTTGCGTAGTAGAATGAATCCGATTATTGCAGCACTGCGAGCAGCAGGATTGAAAGTGATTTCGGTTACTGCTTCTTCGCCGGCGTTACCATTTCCTGAAACAAAATCCCCAACTGTTTCTAATTACGGTCTTTATCTTCGTCCGAATTATGCCGAGTTTCTGGTGCGAAATGGCAAGGATTTTCATTCTGTGAAACATATATCTTTCCATCAAGTTGATGGCCAGGATTCGGGGAAAGTGCCGGCATCGTTGGTTCAGCAATTAAACAATATTTTTTCTACGTGGCCGGTTAAATCTGATCCCGACCAGAAGGATACATTAGTTGTATGGGGCGTCGAGGAACGAACAGAAGAATTCCGTGAAACGTTGCAGCAACATCTCCAGCGGTCGTTTAATATCAGCCGTGGTTTAGAGGTGCTGAAAAGAGAAAACTGGGAGGAGCAGAACGGTCCGGAAAGCGAGCAATATGCTGTATCAACAGCTTTAGCTGTTATGGGTTTGCGATCAAAGCCAGCGTTTATTGATTTTCTGAATTCAAAAATTTGTTTTGAGGAAAAAACGTCGCGCAAAAAAACTATCATGTGGTCTCTGGGGGCCGCAGCAGCATTGCTGGTCGCAGTTTTTTTTCTGATTGGCAGTTGGCATCAGGACAAGCAAGAGATTCTTACTTTGACTAACACCCTGGAAGAAATGAAGGAAGAAATTGACGCGGTGGAATCCCTGGCACAAAAGGTAACTTCAGCACAAGGATGGTACTCGGGCCGGCCAAAAATCCTTGATTGTCTGCGTGAATTAACTTTGTCATTCCCGGAAGCGGGAACGATCTGGGTAACCAGCCTGGCTTTGCGTGAAGACATGCGTGGTATTATTACCGGTAAATCGCTGGATGAAACCAGCGTGCTGGAAGTTATTGACGAGCTGAAAGCAAATCATGTTTTTTCCAACGTCCAGATGTTGTATTTACGGGACACCGGTCGAAGTTCGCAGGAAGTGGCGTTCGCAATAGATTTCATTTATACCAACGGAAAATAATCATATGGTTCTTTCAAAAAGGGAAAAGTACTGTGCTGTATGCACGGTGATATTACTGGCGGTTCTGGTTCTGGACCGATTTGCGTTGACACCTTTTCTGGAAACGTGGCAACAGGCCCGGGCCCAGAAACTACAGCTTCAGGACAAATTGACCAGAGCTGAAAGTCTGTTACGTCGCCGGGGGGTTTTAGAAAAAAAATGGCAGGAGATGGTTCAGCAAGGGGTATCCAATAACGCCTCGGAAACAGAGAGCCAAGTATTACATGAAGTGCGTAACTGGTCTCGAAAATACGGTTTGAACTTATCCTCCATCAAACCAGATTACGTCAAAGGGGAAGAAAACCAGAATGAAATCGCTTTTTTGGTTTCCGGAACGGGAAACATGAGTTCGCTGGGACAGTTTTTATATCAGGTTGAGGTTACGCCCATTCCGCTACGGCTAAAGGACATCCAAATCAGTTCCCGCCAAGAAGCGGCGGACGACATGTCGTTGCAGGTGCGGCTGTCGGCGATGCACTTTCACACGGAAATCAAGGCGTCCGATCCACAGGGCGGCATAACAGCGGCGGGAGGTAGCAGACAATGAAAGTTCGACTTGGTATCCTGGTAATTCTGATGTTGGTAATCACTATCTGGCTGGACTTCGCCAGAGCACAAAGACAACCGGAAAACAATGGTTTCTGGGATAAATACAGTATGATCGTGGAGCGAAATATTTTTACACGTGATCGTGGTAAAAGAAAGGAACCTGATTCGGTCCAGGAACAGAAACAAGTTGCACCGGCGGCGGGCAAAAGTTATGTCCTCAGAGGAATCTCTTTATGGGGCAAGGAGCATATCGCCTTTTTTGAAAATTCCCGCTACGGCGAAACCCAGATGTATCGTATTGGCGATTCGGTTGAAGGCGGGAAGATTAATAATATTACCCTTGATTATGTTGAAGTGAAAAATGGAACTCAGGTCGTAACCATTAAAATCGGAAATGACCTGACCGGCGAAACCGCAAGTTCCCCTTTAACTCTTGGTGAATTCATCAATCGCCTGGAGGAAACTAAACCTTCGGCCCCGGCAGAAGAGAAATCAGGCATTCAAGGTGCAGAGCCGGCAAAAACGGAAACGGAAGACGTCGACGATATTCTGAAAAAATTAATGGAAAGAAGAAATAAAGAGCTACAGTAATAATTTCGAATTATTCTTATTCGATTTAATATAACAAAAACAGGAGTTCAGCCCGATGCGGATATTTAACATTATCGCCATAATAATGGTTATATCTTTTACTTTTTTGGCCTTTACCGGCAGCCAAACAACAGCCCAGGAGGAATCTGCCGACACCGCTACAATATCTACTTTGGACCCGACAGTCAACGAAGAATCCTCTGTAACAACGGACCCCAATGAAAGCGAAGCGGTAAAAGTGAACGAGCTTGAGGTTGCTGGTGAGGTTGCTGGTGAGGCTGCCAATAAGGAAGCTGTTAAGGTTACCGAAGATGAAGTTGTCGCAGAAATCAAAGTGGTTCACAATGGTGATGACAAAATCCTGCTTAATTTCAAAAATGCTACCCTGGCAACCATTCTGGAACATCTTTCGGAAGTAGCCGGGTTGGTAATAGTAATGGATGTCGAAATTGATGGTCGCATGACAGTTATCAGCCGTCAACCTATGACTATCCAGGAAGCCATTTCTTTGATCAACAGTATATTAATAGAAAGACAATATGCCGCCATTCGAATGGGAAGGACTCTTAAAATTGTACCGTTGGAAGAAGCCAAGAAAATGAATATTCCGGTCCGACAGGGAGGCAATCCGGAAGATGTAATACCCAGTGACGAAATTGTTACGCATGTAATTCCCATTCGTTATGCCAAAGCTGCAAGTCTCCAGACTCAATTGTCGCCCCTGCTGCCAACGTATGCGAATATAACCGCCAATGTTGAAACCAATACCCTGGTCATTACCGATACTACCGCCAATATTAGACGTATGATAGAAATCGTTAGTGCGGTGGATACTCAAATGTCTGGGATTACCGACGTGAAGGTGTTTCGCCTGAAATATTCGGATGCAACGAATATTGCCAGCCTGATTAATGATATTTTCCAGAGTGATCAGCAATCGTCCCGCACTCAGCAAAGTGGTATGAATCCATTTCAAAGAATGTTTGGAAGCCGAGGAGGAGGAAGAGGCCCAGGAGGTGGTGGACGAGGAGAAGCGACCTCGGAAGATGGTGGGATTCAAGTTAGTATCAAGGCAGCGGCCGATACTTATACAAATACTGTAGTGGTTATCGGCTCTCCAGATATTCTTTTACTGGTCGATGGCATTATTAAGGACATTGACTCAAATCCGCTCGAAGAACAGTCGGTTTTGATTTATCCGCTGCAAAATGCCCAGGCAGAAAACCTTAAGGAAGTCCTGAATAATCTGTTCCAGGAAATGCAGCAAGTTCTCACCCAGGGGTCGACCGGTGGCGGCGGTCGAGGCGGAACTGGAGGACGAGGGGGTTTTAGCGGTCAAAGGGGAACTTCTTCAGCCCTTTCCGCAGCAGCAGGTGATCTGGTTGGACAGGTGTATTTCGAGGCGGATACGGATACAAATTCCATTCTGGCTATCGCCGCTTCAAAACATTTCGATAAAATCAAAAATATTCTAGAGCAACTTGACAAACCTGTCCCCCAGGTGCTTATTAAAGTGTTACTGGCGGAAGTTACCCATGACAGCTCTTTGGATCTGGGTGTGGAGTTTTCCATGTTGAATCTTAGGACCGGCGGCGGCAGTACCTCCAGCACTACCGATTTTGGTTTAGGCAGTATAAGTACCGGTCTGGTCATAAATACTCTGGAAGGTGATTTTGATGTAATTCTACGTGCTTTAGAAACCCAAGGGAAGCTGAACATTCTTTCTCGTCCCTATATTTTGACCAGCAATAATCAGGCAGCCACGATTACGGTGGGAGAGGAAGTTCCATTCATAAGGAACACCCGGATAACAGAAACCGGTCAGACAATTAATACGATTGAATATGAAGACATTGGCATTATTCTGGAAGTTACTCCTTCCATCAATCCTGATGGTCTGGTGATTATGGATGTCAAACCGGAGATTTCCACCACTACCGCCAATACAGTACCAATATCCGAAGGTGTAAATGCCGCTGTGTTTGCCAAACGTTCGGCGGAAAGTCGCGTTGCTATTCGTGACGGCCAAACTATTGTGATTGGTGGTTTAGTGCAGGATCGCGAAGTAGAATCGGTTGATAAGGTCCCTCTCCTGGGGGATATTCCATTGCTGGGGCTGCTATTTCAGCGTAAACAAACCGAAAAGCAAAAGACCGAACTGTTAATCTTCATGACCCCTCATGTAGCGATGAGAGATGAAGAATTGAATGATATCACTGAAAAGATGAATGCCAAGAGCAAGCTTTTTCAAAATTCTTCCGAACTTCCAGCCTTCGAAGATCACTTTGATGCTATGCGTTTAGAAGAGAAATCAAAGCCAGTAAACAATGGAAATAATGAAAAATGAGAATCAAATAACGACTGAACCATAAAATTAACCAAATGGGTGTATTGGTATATTAAAGTTTTTCTGTATAACATTATTTTAGCTGAGAGTGCGAAAACCATGTTCCTCGGCTATTTTGAGACATTCTTCTGCTGTCCTGATTCCGCCGGTACATGTTGGATCGAAAAGATTGGAAGCTGCCGTACATACCGCTAACCGCAAACAATCCTGGATATCCATTTCGTCATGCAATCCCAAAAGTGCTCCGGCGGCGAAGGCATCCCCGGCCCCGACCGTCCCCGCGATTTGGGCAGGAGGGATCTGAATGCTGCCTTGAATAGTTTCGTCTCCATTACGGTTTTGCGCCAGGGCGCCATCGGGGAAATGAATGATTACCCATTCATTCACTCCCTTTTCAAAAATTATCCGGGCTGCTTCGGATGCCCGGGCCAGATTGACCTCTTGAGCTTCTTTTATTTTAACACCGGTAATTTTCGATGCCTCAAATTCGTTAATGATAAGGTAATCTATATAAGGCAGGACCGGAGTCACTACGGAAACAAAACGGTTACTGTCTTCACTGACGACATCGACTGAGGTTTTAAAACCCAGTTCCCGGGCTTTTTTGAGAAGTCTGGCTGCACCGGTGGTACCATCTTTGGCTATCTTGTCCAATGAGTCGAGCAATAGCAGGTAACCAAGATGCAGGATTCTGGCGTTAGAAGCTTCGAGGTTAAAATGTTTCTCATCCAAAAGACTGTTAGCACCCCGCATGTGAAAAAATGTACGCCTTCCTGTTGACTGAACAGTCATTACGTCGGTGAAGGATGTGGGGGCCGCTTTCGTTGTGTGCATCTGCGAAACATCAATATTGAAGTTCTCACAGTCGTTAAGGATGGTGCGTCCATCGGCATCATCACCTGTCAGGCCAACACCGGCCAGGGGAAACGAAGCACCCAGTTTGGCCAGATCTATTAAAACATTGTATGGTGCCCCACCGGTACCCCGGTCTTGATTGAGGATGTTGGCCAGAGTATCCTGTTCGGGGAACCTGTCAATGATTTTCACATGATCAATAATCCAATTACCACTGGACAAGATGCCGATACGTTCCGTTGGTTTGCTCATCTGGTTCGCCTTTCTATTGCAGCTTAAGATCCGGATTCTCAGGGCCAAAATGCTTAAGCATCACCAGCGGATCGGTCCTTGAACTATTAGAAATTTTGACTCCCTCTTTGGCAGTTTGTTCACAGACAAAATACTCATCATGTGTCAACTGTCCAAATCGTATTAAAGCCGGGGTCTCTATATCCCAGAGGCCCATTTGGCCATGACCCTGCATCATAATCATGCCGTATGCAGCCGAGTCTTTGACGGTTACTGTTGCTCCCGATAAAACAGTCAGTTCCTTGGCACTGAAGGCGTCTGATTTGTAACAAATCCAGTTTTCGACATAACCCTCAGCTTTCATCTGCTCTATAGGACTAACCGGTTTGGGACGCATAAAACGGTTGGCCTGGAAATTCGGGTCGACATTGAGGTTCCAGTCGATAACTTCCATCAGGTAATCAACGTCATTCATGCGGTTCTCAGGTGTATCCTTCCAGAGAAGTTCTTGAGGTACGATCGCATCTCCGGTCAGGGACTGATACATGGCAAATACATCGGAGGCTTTCTGCGGCTCATATGTACAAAGGCTACCCGGCGCATGGAGTACGCCCGGCGGCACATCCCAACCGGTCCCCGGCTCAAGACGGTATGCCGGAGCCAGGTTGGTTATCTTATTGTCACCTTTAGTAAAGTTGATGAGGCATTGGCGAACATCGTCTTTTGTAGTTCCCGGATTTAAGCCGAAAAACGTATAAGGAAAATCTCCCCCATGATTATTTACCTGCGGCGGAAAGTAGTATGCTTCCGGTTTACCATTTTGGCCGGTTAAAGCGGCATGTTCCTGGCGATGATGGATATGATGCGGCAGGGCACCTTGGTTATCAAAAAACTTGGAATACATGGGCCAACATTTGTGTTCCTGCCAGATTCTATCGCCGATCAATGCTCCTTTCAATTCGTTTACAGCGTCTCTGAGTAAAACCTGTTCAGTTTTTGCCCCATCTTCAAAAACGACAGCGCTTAAACCTTCATTTTTTCCTGTCAGCGGGCCGTTATCAGCCGGCGTGGTGGAAGAAAACCATCGTTCATCAATACCGCCTCTTTCACCTCCCAGAGAATAATAATCATCGGGATGCAGTTTAATTCTTCGACCCGGAACACAAAAAGATCTAGGTACCCAGTTCGGTGCCAAACGCAGAATTCCCTGCCCTTTCTCCAATGCACTAATTGCTATACTACCGGTATTCATTTTTCGCCTTTCTAATATTATTAATGACTTGGTTTCACGTTATAAACCTATCCTGCTTCTACGACAGTAACAGGTGATCAGTTTTTTGCCGGGGGAGAGGCTTTGGCTTGGCCCTGGTTTTTGAACAGATAAAGGCCTTCTTTGCCTGGCGCAATGATATCATCAAAACCATTGTTGTCGATGTCGGCGATCCACATGTAGATACCGGCACCACTTGCCTTATCGGCTGGACCGTAATCGATTGTCACACATTTTATGTTGTCTTTTTGCAAGGTGAAATAGTAAAGGCCAACGGGATCGTCGGCCCCGGGATCTGCACCATTGTGGGCATGGTAGCGTTTACCGGTAACCAGTTCAGGCCGTCCGTCTTTGTCAAGGTCTGCCAGTCTCATTTCATGGTACTGAGACCTGGTAGTTTCGATATCATGTTTGGTCCAGGACTTGTTTTTGCCCTGCTGCCACCATGCCAAGCCATAATCGTGGCCCATTCCAACGATAATATCGTTTTTACCATCGCCGTCTATGTCGTAAACCGGCATGGGTATGCTGGCATGCCCCAAATCAAAATCAGGATGCCATATCCAGCTTTGCGTGAAGGGTTTGGCAGGTGCCTCGAACCAGCCCTTGGATAGAATTAAGTCGCTGCGCCCGTCGCCATTGAGATCGCCGAATCCCAAGCCGTGGTCCTGCTTTTCGGGTGAGATTTCGTAGCGTTTAAAAACGCCGGTACCTTTGCCGTTAACATCGCGGACGAGTTGAAAGATAAGCAATGGGCCATTAGGCAGATTTGGTATAACTTCGACAAAACCATCACCATCGACATCCCAGAAACATGGTCGTTCAATATTGCCGACTTGCTCAATTTCATGGACCTTCCACAGTTCAATTTTACCTTTGGGATTTTCGCGCCATGACAATTTCTTACCAAACCAACCGCCACTGACAATGTCCATATATCCGTCGCCGTTTACGTCCATGGGATAAACGCCAAAGTCATCAAAGTAATTGCTTTGATTAACCAGATCACACATCTTGTGGCTTTTGTCGAAGTGTGGGCCCGGATACCAGTATTCGCCACAGACGATGTCGAGTTTGCCATCGTTGTTGAGGTCGACGGCACATGCTGCCTCGTAAGGCAGATCGCTTATCTTCTGTTTCTTGAAGACGAGCGGTTCAGCACTCTGTACGATTGTGCACGTTAAATAAAGATTAAGCAATCCCAAAAAAGTTAGTTGCTTTAACATTGTTCTTCCTCTAATGTAGAAAACAGAAATATTGGTATAGGTTTTTACCACCCATGAGCATCACGAACCTTGAGCATGACAGCTAGAATGTCATTCCAAGTCTGCTGCTTCAGCATAATATCATTTGCAAACATGCATCCGTCCCAACAGATATGCTGAAATGCCTTCGCTGTTTCTCCCTTCTGGTTACGAAACCAATATCCCGCTTCGTGAACAATATCGAGTTTCCCGTTAGGATCCGTCACCATGCAATGGCGTCCGGTTTTGTCATGTGACCCGCTGCCATGAACGGTTGCGTCGTTCTGAGCTATATGCAGATCAATCGTCCAGGGGCCCAGGGCATCCGTAAGCTCGCAATAAGCTTTATCCAAGGTCTTAGAATCAGTCCAATCAAAATCCTCCGGGAGAATACGATGTTCAGGTGCATTATAGCCGAGCAGATACAATAGGGTGTGCGCCATATCCGCCTGGAACCCCATGTTTGGCCTGTCCACCATCTCAAGCAACTCCACCATATCCTTCCAGTTATGCATACCGCCCCAGCATATCTCCCCCTCCGCAGCCAGTTTCTCTCCAAAATCCGCAGCAATGTCACAGGCCTTTCGAAAAGTGTCTGCTATCTTGCGATGGTTTCCTACTGGATCGCTTGCCCACTCTTGGGGACTGCATGCAGAGTCGATACGTACAACACCATAAGGACGCACCCCGGATTCGCGCAGTTGCTGGGCGATTCGGCATGCTTTGCGTACCTGTTCGAGAAAACGGTTGCGATCCTCATCGCTGCCCATAGCCGATCCACCACCGGTTGGTTCCCACACCGGCGCCACCAGAGATCCAATCATCAACTCCCTGGAAACGATTTTGTCCGAAATAATCTTCAAATCCTCTTTAGTACTATTAATGCTGACATGCGGATCACAGAGAAATAAATCCACACCATCATACTTCTGGCCGTCCACTTGCGCATTTGCCGTAAGATCCAGCATCGTATCCAGATCAATTGGCGGTTCCGAGTCCGGTCCCTTGCCCACCAGTCCGGGCCACATTGCGTTGTGCAGTTTGGGGTAGTTATTTGCAGACATATCTGTTCTCCATTTTATGTTTATGGTTATTAAATTTTAACCCATTGTCCACTCTTTGCCGAATCCAGAACAGCATCACAAACTTTCTGGGTTTCAAGGGCATCACGAAAGGTTGGACTGACCGGCGTTGACTTTGCCAAACCTTCCAGAAAATCGGCTACCTGGTGAACAAAACTATGCTCATATCCTATTTGCAGACCCGGCACCCACCATTTATCCATGTACGGATGCTCACCGTCGGTAACATGGATAGAGCGCCAGCCCCGCGTGATACCTTCATCCCGGTGATCAAACCAGGAGAGCCTGTGCAGATCATGCAAGTCCCAGGCGATAGAAGCATGTTCTCCATTTATCTCAAAAGTGTAAAGTGCTTTATGGCCCCGGGCATATCGGGTTGATTCAAAAACCGCCAAAGAACCGTTTGCAAACCGCGCTAAAAAAGCACAGGCATCATCGATTTTCACCGGCTCCACTTTGCCACTGGTAACGCTCTGACGCTCTTTGACAAATGTTTCCGTCATAGCAGTGACTTCTTTGATGGGGCCGTTTAGCCAAATAGCTGTATCAATGCAGTGTGCCAGCAGGTCCCCTGTTACACCGCTGCCGGACTCTTTGACATCCAGCCGCCACAGGCCATCGCCACCCTGAGGAAGGTCCGTTGAAATAGTCCAGTCCTGAAGAAAATTGGCCCGGTAATGATAAATTTTACCCAACTTGCCTTGGTCAATCAGATTTTTTGCCAGGGTTACAGCAGGAATTCGGCGATAATTATAAGAGACCAGATTGGCCACACCGGCTTTCTCAACGGCATCGACCATTGTCTGACCCTGAGCGGCGTTCATCGCCAGCGGCTTTTCACATACAATCATCTTTCCCGCTTCCGCAGCGGCAATGGCAATCTCAGCATGTAGATTGTTTGGGGTGCAGATGTCTATTATGTCAATATCGTCACGTTCAAGCATCTTTTTCCAATCAGTCTCCACTGATTCATAATCCCACTGATTTGCAAATCCCTTTGCCTTTTCTTCATTACGGTCACAGATAGCTTTTAGTACAGGCTTATATTCCAGATCAAAGAAATTACTCACCCGGCGATATGCGTTGGAGTGAGTTCTTCCCATAAAGCCACAGCCGATGATCGCTATATTCAGCTTCTTCACAGTTTTTTCTCCTTAATCTGTGTAATTCTTCAGGGTAAAAGCATTTCATAACTCTTTGATTGTGATATCCTTATACCATGCTTCAGCCGGCTGACCGCCATGTATCTGTATCGCAATGATTCCAGCTTGTTTGGCAATTTCCGGATCGGCCTCGATGTAATCAACCGTCTTAACACCATTTAAAAATATTTGAATTCGGTCATTAACGCACCGTATCTTAAAAACATTCCACTCGTTGTGTTTGATGGTTTTCTGTAAGTCCTCATCAGGCGCCACCAGGAATCTGTTACGTCGTGCCTCATCGTACAAGCCCCCCCAGTATACCTGACCAAGGTCCGCCTGGAAACCTTTTACTTCATGATGATTCTCAGCCCGTTGGCTGCGTAGCTGGATACCTCCGTTGACGCCAGAAGCCGAGGTCTTGACTTTTAAACACAATTCAAAATTATAGTATTTTTTAGTTGTCGCCAGGAAAAAGTTGTGGGGTATATCTTCTGACAATTTACCGGCAACAATAGCACCATCCTGAATGCGGAACCACTTAAGATCGCCCTCCCAGCCGGTAAATGTTTTACCATCAAACAGAGCCTCAGGCTGCTCTTGATGGAAACTGTCAACAGTGATATTTTCGAGCTTATTGCCCGCCGCATCGCGCAACCTTAAGCAAAACTCCCAGGAAGAAGTGTTTTGGGTAACCTTAAGCATCAACTTGTTCCAGCCCTTCTGGAGTTGAACATCTACCTTGTCCGACCCGGGAATTGCAGCTCTTGCGATATTATTAGCGTGGACAACCTTGTCGTTTAGCCAGACCTTGACGCCATCGTCACTACCCAGTTCCAGACGAGCCTTCTGTTGGATTGATGATTGGACCCATGAGTACACATACGCTATGCGGTTATTACCGGGATAGAGCTTGAGAAGATCAAGCATCCAGGGCTTTTCAGCGTTAGTTCCGGCAGGCATTGGCGACCAGTCAACATCCTCATCACCGGTTTCGGGCGCAAACGCCGTATCAAAAAGCTGACTGTAGTTTTTCCCGGCCTTAAGATATGGCCCCGAAACCTGCCAGTCGGTGATAAAATCTTCGAAACCTTCAATGGTTTTCACCAGAGCACGGGCCTGATTGCGTAACGCATCATCGGATGTCGTTTTGACTATTTCCAATGCCGCCGCCTTTGCTTCGACCGGCCAAGCCCCCGCAATCGACTGAGCAATCTGAATTGTAGCAAGCTCCGCTTCATTCTTGACCTGTGGATTGCTTAAATATTGTTCAGCTATTGTTAAAGCTGACGAATGCTGCATCGAAGCCAGACTGCTTAGAATATTTTTCTTCTCAGCAGTGGTATCCACTTGCTTTATGATTTCACCAAGTATCTCGACTTTTTTCTCTGAGGCAATCTGCTTATCCTGCCTGAGAAGCCGAACATAGCTGCGCAAGGCCAGGACTCGATGCGTCTGGTTGTTGGTGCCCTTAAAGATGGCAAACAAAGTTTCCAGAGCATCTGAATCCGGCCAGGCTGTGATGGCTCGAACTGCAGTATCTTTAACTTGCTCATTTTCATCCCCCAACGAAGATTTAATAATCTGAAATGACTTATCGTCTGAGAAAGAAGACAAAATACGTAATAAAGAACAACGGGCATCGACCTTTTTTTCCTGCTTTAATGCCGCTATAATAATATCTGTCCGCGTTGACTTATCAGTTATCTTACCCGCCACAGATATGACAGCTCTTTCGGCTTCTTTTCGACCGGCAGTATCTTCCAGAGCTCTAACAAGATTAACAACTCGGCCTACATCATCAGGGCCTGCCAAATTTGCAAGAGCTTTAAATGCCGCCGAACGTACCTGACTGTCCGGGCTTTGAGCTTCAGCGAAAACAGCATCTACTGCAACACTTGCATTCCTGTCGGATAGTATTTTGATTAGTTCTACTTTTTCATCAGACTGGGCGATCTTCATTTTTCCGACAATTGCCTCATTAACCCCGCCGCCTTTGATCATCCGCAGACTGCTCAGGGCAATGGTTGCATCTTCCCCACCGGCTTTAACGGCAGCAAGAAGAACACCTACAGAAGAGACATTCCCGACCTTGCCCAGGACCTTCAATGATTCGGCACGCACTTCTGGATTGTCACTGGCAGCCAAAGCTTCTAAACTCTCGCTTACTTTTGGTCCTTTACGATCGGCCAATACCTTAATCAATAATATCTGAATATTCGGCTGCAACTTGCCCAACTCAGCAACCAACGCCTCAGTCACCTCCGGTCCGGGTAGTTCGCGAGCGGCACGGAGCGCAACATTAATCATAACGTAGTTGTCAGTTTTCAGTTGCTTGATGAGCAAAGGCAAACCGGCAGTTCCACGGGCACGAATCTCACCATAGGTCGCCGCGGTGTATAAATGCTCGGACACATCGGCCTTGCGAACAGTTTCGTAAAGCTCCACGGCTTTTTTCTGTTTGCTTTGGGACAACTGATATTCAGCACATCTCAACGCCGCATCCGCCGCCGCTGAACGTAGCATTTCTGGACCGGTAGTCATGACATGCAGAATGATTGCAACAGCTTCGTCGGTGGCAATCATCCCCAATGCCGCCAGTGCCTCCGCACGCACTCCCGCAGCAGAATCACTTGCGAGTTTGCTGAGCAGGCTTACTGCTTGAACATCTCGGCGAGCACCGATTGAATTAACTACTCCAACCAGTAACCTGCCCTGACATTTATCCAAGGCCTCACGAAAAGCATCATCAACACTTGGATCTTCAATTCTTTCCATTGCAATCCGGGCGTAATCTCCAAGGGAATCATCATCCAAAAGGCCGGCCAAGACGGGAACTGATTTTTTAGTGCCGATTAAAGTCAATTTTCGGCACGCCGTAACCTTATCAAACAATTGTGCATCGGATTGCAAAACCGCAATCTGCACTTGCTCTTCTTCACTCTTCACGTTGAGATCATTTACCGCAGCTTGAGCTTCTTGAGCATTCAGAAATACCGGATTGGGACTGACCGAAATGGCCAAAAATAACAAAATGGCGATTATTATATATCGTTGTTTTTTCATAATATTACCCAGATGGTTGTTTTATACAAATGGCGTTGTAGTACTAAACTCCCTTTTAAATATGCCAGGGGGCACGCTTTGCACGTGAACGCATCCGATTAGCTTCATCATCACCAGCAAACTCAACTTTGACGGGATCAAAAGTAACCTTTCTGCCCAGCTGCCAGGCAATTGCCGCCGCGTGACAGGCAAGATGAGTGTAACGCATTTGCTCAGGACCACAATTTGGATTTGCACGGGATTTTACGCAATCAAAGAAATTGCGAGTGTGCCCGGCCGGATTTGTACCCTGTATGCTTTTGGCAAAGAGGTTCCTTTCTTTCTGCAGCGATTCGGGATAAACAACAACGTGGCCGCTATCACCAGTTTCGACCCAGCCTTCATCTCCTTCGAACCGAACCGGACAGGTACCTAAATCCAACCAGCTTCCTTCATTACTAAAACCTCCCTGACGCATAACCAACTTCACTCCATTTGCATATTGTGCGTAAATCGTATTGCCGTCAGGATCAACTTCGTATGTCAGCGGTGTAGTTCCATCCGCATCCAGTGCCCATTGACATAAATCAACTGTATGTGCACCCCAATCGAGCAATGTTGCACCTGAATCAAAATCATAATATCCACGCCATCCACCTCGAACATAAGCCTGATTATAGGGCCGCCAGGGCGCCGGACCCAGCCACCGGTTCCAATCGCATACATCTACTGCCGGTTCAGGCTGGGCGGCAAGCCAATCATAACTAACCCGGAGTCGGTAGATAGAAGCGTGAACGGTATGGATCTTTCCCAGCTTGCCACTGCGAGCCAGATCCACGGCAAACTGAAAATTGCCAATGCTGCGCCGTTGTGTTCCAGCCTGAAAGACTCGCCCATACCGGTTCATGGTATCGGCTAAATCAATGCAATCTCCCATCGTAATTCCGCATGGCTTCTCACTATAAACGTCCTTGCCCGCCTTCGCCGCCAGTATCGATGCCAAAGCATGCCAACGGTCGCCGGTAGCGATCAACACAGCATCGATATCCTTACGATCTAGCAGTTCGAACATGTCGCGGTACATAACACAGTCATTGTTATCGTAGTGCTTGTCCGCCATATCTTTAACCTGCTGTCTCCGGTCAGCCTGTACGTCACAAATTGCCACGAACTTCACATCAGGCTCATTCAACATCGCACTGAGTACGTATCGTCCGCGAGGACCGATACCGACTGCACCGAGCACAATCTTTTCGCTAGGTGGAACAGATCCATTTCTTCCCAGAACATGAGATGGAATAATAGTTGGCACTGCCAAAGCCAAAGCAGATTTCGCCAAAAAATTCCTACGAGTTATTGATTGGGCCATCTTTGCCACCTCTTTCAGTTTGTTTTCCTGCCAAAAGATTATGCCGCCTATTCTATACCAATTGCGTTTACCGAAAAATACTAATCGAATGATTTGCCATATCACATATGAGTGCCAATGCTGTAAAGACTTATAAAAGCACTAATTATGCAAATCCTAGCTCAGTATAGCGTATTTATCAATAAAATATCGTTGCATTTTTCAGATAATTTATTGAACATATCACATAACATATTATAATATCAACATAGAATACCATCCGGCAGGAAATATAGTTATGCTTTTACAGAAACTTATTAACTCTCTGGAAATAAACTTAATGCAGGTTGAAATGATGGAATTGGGCCATTGGTGGAACTACCATAACATTTCCAGTCTCTTTATCAGGCTCTATTATGTCCCCGCCGGAGAGGCTTTTATTACCTTGGGCAATCAAAATTTTCACCTGAAACCAAATTCCCTGTTCATTATCCCGGCGTTTTCCAGACACAGTTACCAATGCCCCAAGTACATGAAACTATGCTCCATTCATATGACCTGCAATTGCCAAGGTTGCATAGACTTGTTTTCCCTCCGTAAATTTACGCTTTTGCTCGAAGGTAGGGGTAATGAAGAGCAATTGTTTCTTCGTTTGATGGAGTTGAATCCCAATCGAAAATTGCCTACTTACGATCCAAAAAATCCCGGCTATTCCAGGTATCATCGACAATCTGAATACCCTTTTCCTGACGAATCTATCGAAGATATAATGGAAACCCAGGCAATTATGAGAATGTTGTTAGTACCGTTCGTCAAAACCATGAAGGTCGTCCCTGAAACTTCAAGTATCAATACCGAAAGAGTAATCAAAGTGCTTGAATATATCGAAACCAATCTTCACGCACCCATAGATTTGAAAAGCCTGTCAGAGATAGTCGGGGTCCATCCTACTTATTTATCTGATATGTTCAGCAGAGAATTGGGTATCAGGCCTATTGCATTTCTCAATAAGAAAAGAGTGGAAAGATCCCAGTTGCTGCTTTTAACAACCCATAAGTCATACAAAGCCATAGCTCGCGAGTGCGGCTTTAATAACACAAGCTACTTTCACAGGACCTTTAAAAAAATTACAGACATGACGCCGAGGCAATATCAAAAGCAGTTGATACAATGAGGTTATTCACCATTATTTCCATTGTTCCATAGAGACAATAATCTTAACACATAGACGTTGTTATAATTACAGTACTCGTAACCAGTGAACTTTAGCCATTTTAACATGCGT
>JAFGSR010000017.1 GCA_016934515.1 Sedimentisphaerales bacterium | reverse complement strand
GGCAGGATTATATATTAAGATAATAAAGATTATTAACCACGGATTTCACGGATGACACGGATTTTTTAAGGTGCTGCTGCGCAGCGGATGATTAAACAGATCCCTCGGCTGCGCTCGGGATGACCTTTCACCGCGTGGGTAAAATTTACCCACCCTACCGAATTTTTGTGGGCGAGAAGATTGTGCATGGAAAATCGTACGGTTGAGATTGCCGCGTCGGCCAAGAGGCCTCCTCGCAATGACAATATAGGATACGCAGAGTCGTATATTGCAAGATGCCGGCTGGAAGCCGGCGGTACGGGAAACCGCATGGGCTGAAGCCCATCCTACGGGACTAATCCCCGATCAGGTTGAGGACAAGCTTTCAAAACGAAACCAGAGCCTTGATTAGCATTTTGTTGCCATTTTACGTTCAATTTCATTTGTAAGAGACTAAACAAATTCAAATTACCAAAGGCTCAAAATTCAAAACAAATCTGGATGCCCGGCCCGCCGTGCTCGCGCCCGTTGCGGCAGGTTAAGCCGGGCATGACAAGAAGACCGCGTGGGTAACAAAGTTACCCACCCTACAAGACTACGACGTCCCACTCTTTGTACCTTCTCGTAGGAAAGACATACTTTAAAATTTTTACCATCTTTCGGGTCAATGGCATTGATTGCCAAATAATCCCGACGAGATGAATTATTTTTACTCATTAAAGTATATTCCGTAAATGCTTATATTTCAAGTAGTTTCGTGGTGTATCCGATTTTTTCAGGGAAAACAGCAGCGGTACAAACGTTAAATGTATCAAAATCGGCAAAAAGTCGTTTAATTTTATGTAAACCCTTAAATCATATAGCTTTAGGTACATTGTCCCGTGCAGGTGAATTATGTTATTCCCGACAGTTACTGTTGATAATAATCATTTTTGCTTATAAATCTACGAAATTTTCGTTCAGGCGTAGTATTTTGGGCACTGCACTGTGAATACTTATTTTCTATTTTATTTTGAAGATTCTTCAATGATTTTTATTTCGTCGGGGTTGAGGTTGTAGAGTTTATAGGTGAGTTGGTCGATTTGTTGGTCGGTGGAGTTGATGCGGCGTTGGAGGAGGTTTTTTTCGTTGGGGGTTTTGGCGGCGGCGAGGGATTGGTTAAGCTGGAGCATGGTCTCGACCAAGGATACCATCTGGTCATGTTGGGATTTTTCGGTGGGATTGGGGAAATTAATTTTTCGTATAGGCAATTTTGCTACATTTGTTTTTTTAACTTCCGCTAAAGCTTCACCAACTTCAGGATTTAAAGATTGATAATACCAATTCAGTAATTGAGAATTAATGATTCCGAGTAAATAATACGGCGAAGTAAGATTTTCGTTTGGTACCAATACATGCATATTGTTCAAACACAAATATTTTTCTACATCTATAGCTGCTATAAGACTATCGCCAGTTTGACGCATAAAAAATTTCAATGGAGAATCGAAGTCAGCAGATGGACGTGGTTCAGCTAGCCAGGAGCCATATTTTATATATCGTGGTTTAATGGGTGATATTTGATAGCGTTTAATGTCAGCGCCTCTAAGATAGAGGCGATATGAATCATCTATAGGATAATCACTATCAAAAGATCTAATTTTTACAACATCTTTCGTTTGGGGAGGTTTGCCTTTTCCTGTTTGATATGGTTTTATGCCGACATTTATTTTACAAAAATTGCTAAGTAGATCGCTATTGACCTTACATTTGCTTGCTAGTTCAAATTCATGAGGACTTAAAAAGATATTAATAACTTCACCATCTAACGAAACCCATACATCTTGATCGTGAATAATATTTATTGGTTTATATTCCCCTGGTAATTCCCGAAGAGAATCGATTTTATTATACACTGTTACAAGAGGATGCCAATTTTTTGGATTGGATTTTTGAAGTATTACAACTTGGGTGTCGACCGTAACTTTTTTGAACACAGGAAATTTAAAATGTGCAATGTTTACTACTTTGGTATTTGTGACAATGAATTTCCTAGTGTTTTGTTGAAAAAGGTTTGTGAGCCAGGGATTTGGGATAATCATACCCGAAAAACCACTATTTGAAAGAAGGCTTGTAATTGAATTTTCTAAAAAGAGAAGATAACTGTCTAATTGATAACTTTGGCAAGTATATTTTTCAATTAGATATTTCTTCTCATTATCACTAAATAAAGCTCCGTATGGAGGGTTGCCAATAACGATATCGAAGCCGGGGTTGTTTTGGTTGAAGATATGGGGGAATTCGGTGTGCCAATCGAAGGCGTTGATTTTGAATTGTTGTTCATCGTCGAACATGGTTTGTTGTTGGTTTTGGTAGAAGTCGGGGCTGATGAGGGAGTTGCCGCACTTGATGTTATCGGCGAGGTCGGGTAGGGCGCGTTCGTGGAAGAGTTTTAGCTGATTGTCGAGGGAGTGTTGGGATTCGCCTTCGAGGACTTTGAGCAGTAGGGAGAGTTTGGTGACTTCGACGGCCTGGGAGTCGATATCGACGCCGAAGATGTGGTCGAGGAGGATGCGTTTGCGTTCGGGGGTGGTTAGCTGGAAGGAGCGGGCGGAGGAGGTGGAGGAGGATTCGTAGATGGGGGGATGTTTGGTTTTTAGCCAGGAGTCGGGATCGTGGTTGGAGTAATATTCGAGGTGCCAGTCGAGGAGGTGTTGGTAGGCGCCGATGAGGAAGGAGCCGGAGCCGCAGGCGGGGTCGAGGATGCGGAGGGGTTGATCGAGTGAGGGCAGGCGGGATTTGTAGGATTTGAGGGAGCGGGATTCGAGGAGTTTTCCGACGGTGTTTTTTACGATGTAATCGACGATGTATTTGGGGGTGTAATAGACGCCGCCGGCTTTTTTGACTTCGGGTTTTTCTTCGATGCGGGCCTGGTGGTTTTTGGTGAGGGTGATGACCTTGCCGAGGAACTGTTCGTAAACGTGGCCGAGGATTTCGGCGGGGAGGACGGCGAATTCGTAGGGGCTGTCGGGGTAGTAGAGGGATTTGATGATTTCTTTGAGGAGTTTGTCGTCGATGTTGAGTTTGGGGGTGAGGGTGTCGGGGTGGCCGGGGCGGTTGGTTTCGGGGTGGAAGTGGAAGAGGCCGGAGTTGTAGCGTTCGTCGGCGCGTTCGTAGAGGGTAAGGAGGCGGGGGTAAACGTTGGGGCCGTTGAGAAGGGCCTGGAGTTGTCCGTATTGTTCGATGCCGCGGTCTTCGCAGATGCGGAGGAAGATGATGCGGTCGATGGTGAGCTGGACGGCGAAGTTTAATTCGCGGTTGGAGAGGGCGAGGTTGCGGCGGGCGAGGTTTCGGGCGATGGAGTTTCGCCAATTTTCGATTTCGGCGAGGAAGGCGGTGTCAACTTCGGCGGTGCCTTTTTTTCGTTTGGCGGAATCGGCGTATTTGTCGAAGGAGCCCTGGAGGACGGCGTCGCGGGAGAAGATGGAGGCGATTTGGTCCCAGCGGTCGGGATATTGATCGAAAGTGTAGTACATGGTGCGGGCGGCGGAGGCGAGGTCGGTTTTTGTGGGTTTGATGCGGCAATCGTAAACGGCGAGTTCCTCGAAATCGGAGAGGAGGGAGAGGGGTAGTTTGGCAGACCAGGCGTAGCGGCGGAGCTGGAAGGCGGGGTGAATGTCGTTTTTGATGTCAACGGAAGGTTTTTTTGCTTCGAGGAAGAATTTTCGGGTGCCGCCGATGCGGAAGCAGTAGTCGGGAGATTTGGTGGCGGCGCCGATTTTGAGAGCGTCCTCGTGGATGACGTCTTTGTAGGCTTCGGCGTATCCGGCGGTGTTGTTGACGTCCCAGCCCAGAGCCATGAAGAAAGGGTCGAGGAATTCGTGCCGGAGCTGGGTTTCGTTGTAGTTGGCGGAAGTGTAGGCGGAGCGGTTTCGGTCGAAGGTGTCAACAAGTTTAAGAACCTGGTCTGGAACAGGCATGGGTAAACCTCGCGATATAAATGAATAAAAGGTTCAAGAACGGAGTCATTATAATGGAAAAAGGGTGGGTGAGCAAGGGGGAAAATCAGGGTTCAGGGTTCAGGGGCTAGAAGAAGATACTAAGGCAAATTTTGAGTTCCCGCTATGCTAGCGCAAGTCGCGGCAGACTGGATTTTGAATGTTTAAGAAATGGAACCGCACGGATTTTCTTAGCGTGGTCAAGCCGCAACCAAATTGAAACCGCAGATGCACGCCGATCCGACTCCGCTTAAGCTTCGCCGCGACAAGTTGAACGCGGATTTTAAGACAACTACCCGTTAAACAGCGGGATTGACGGGAGGAAATATGATTTTATAATGGGGAGTGAATGCAAGGGTAATTGTTTAACGAGTGATTGGTAAGTAACTCAAACTGACCGATGGTCAGTTTGAAAATGACGAATGACGAAGCCCGAATGGCGATTTAATGACGAATAACGAATGACGAATGAAGGTTATCGCCGACGGTGGAAGATTATTTTTCAAAAACTTATTGCGAATAACGCATTTGGTCAAAAAAAATTATGTTATATAAAGACAGTTAGACGGTCAATTTGAGTAAACAAATATGAAATATTCGGAAAGAGAAGAAGAATGGTTAAGAAAATTGTTGTATTGATGTTGATGTTGATGGTGGTGGTGATATTGGTTGCGGGGTGTAGAAGTGAGGAAGACAGCCAGGTGCCGAAGGTTGGAGATGACAGCCAGGTGACTGAGGTTGGAGATGACAGCCAGGTGCCGGAGGTTGGAGACGACAGCAACGTGGCTGAGGTTGAAGATGACAGTCAAGTGACTGAGGTTGGAGATGACAGTCAAGTGTCTGAGGTTGAAGAGGAGAGTCAGGCGGCTGAGGTTGGTGGAGAGGTTAAGCTGCCGGAACGGGGGATTTGTGCACATCGCGGTGCGAGTGGGACGCATCCGGAGAATACGCTGTCGGCGTTTCGAGAGGCGATTCGGTTGGGGGCGCATATGATCGAGTTTGATATTGCAATGACCAAGGACGGGAAGCTGGCGTTGATGCACGATGCGACGATTGATCGGACGACCAACGGCAAAGGAAAGGTGTCGGATTTTACGCTGGCGGAGTTGAAGGGGCTGGACGCCGGGTCGTGGAAGGGCAGTGAGTTTGCCAACGAGCGGATTCCTACGTTGGATGAAGCGCTGGCAATTATGCCGGTGAACGTGTGGCTGAACGTGCATCTGAAGGGAGGAGCTGAAATGGCGGAGAAGGTGGCGGAGCGAATCGTTGCGACGGGTCGGCTGCATCAGGCATTTCTTGCCTGCGGAAAAGATGCAGCTCATGCGGCGAAGCAAGTCGAACCCAACATTCAGATCTGCAACATGGAACGGCCAGCTAAGTTGCAGGATTATATTAACGAAACAATCGGGATGAAAGCGGAGTTTATTCAGCTTTTGACAAATAACGCCGTCGAACCGGGCCACACAAAGCTGCTAAAAGAAAACGGCGTTCGGATTAATTATTACTATGGCGACGAAGCTGACAAGGTGGTGAGTTTGTTTGAAACAGGTGTTGATTTTCCGCTGGCTAATCGCGTGGGTGAGATGCTGAAGGTTGCGGAAGAGGAAGGGATTGAGCGGCTCAAGCCGATTTATCGCTCAAAATGACAGGTGCCCAATCCGTTGCTGGTCAGGGTTTGGGGACCAGGACAATCTGGGTGATCATGATGTTGGGGCCGGCGTCGGCGTTGACGTTGAGCTGCAGAGTATTGTCGAGGGTGTCTTCGCGGATGAAGTCCAGGGCGATCCAGCGGCCGGTGCCGGTGTGGTCGCCAAGAATGAATTGATTGCCTTCGAAGTTGATTCGGCCGCGACGGTTCAGGTTGTTCCAATCGTGAAAATGGACGTAAAGGGTGCCTTGGGTGCCTTTGGGGCAGTTGAGAGAAATGGAAAGCGGATTGCCGGGCCAGGCGGAACCGGAGTCATCCCGCCAGGCTGTGCCGTTTTGAACACGGTAGTTAAACCCTTCCCGAACTACGATAGGCAGATCCAGTGACTTATTCCATTTGGTACTTTGATTCAATTCCGGGACGTTTGCCGCGGCTTTTATATTCAGCATTGCGTCATTAAATTTCCCGTTGGTATCGGCTACAGGCGCCGGCTGGAGAACGGTAAGCATTTTTTTGAGCAGGTCGGGGTCGAGTTCGAATTTCGGATTAAAATTTTTGGATTGCATGTAAGCGAGCAAGCTGAAAAGCATTTGTCGCGCTACGGGGCGTGTGTCGAGGTCGGTCCGGAGGTCGTAGCCACAAATGAGCAGTTTGCCGGGTCCCATTTGAGTTTCAAAGAGTGAGCCTAACTTGTGGTTGCGGTGGAAATCGTCGATGGGCTGAACGAGCGGTCGGTAGGCTGGGGGTGTTTCGTTGAGAATGAAAGCTTTGGAGTCCTGGGCGATTTGTCGCCACTGCCAATCGCTGTGGAACTGGGTGGGGAAGTTTGCCAGAGAGGGATGGGCTGGGTCGCAGAGTAGGCCCAACGTACCCGGTCCGGAATGAAACCAGCCATAAGACCAATAGACGGGCATGAAGCGGTTGGCGATGGTGAGTGGCCCCTGAGCGTGATGAGCAAACAGTAGGACTTTTTTGCCATCGGTGAGAGCCTGGCGGGTGGAGTCGTCAAAACTTTCGCTGATCAGGATTTGCTCAGGGATGGTAACGTCAAGATTTTGCGGGTAAACCCAGATGGTCCATTCATTGCTGAAGGGGGTGTTTTTGAGTTGGAGTTGGACGCGAAGACGTTGTGCTTTTTTGCAAGAGGCAAGAGGAAAACTCAATTGGCCTATGGTGGTGATTTGGCCGACGGTAATGTTATGCGGGTCGAAGGTTCCCGAAGCGATGATTTTGTCGGCGTCGTTGCGAGCGGACCAGGAGCATTCGGCGTTGGGCAGGGGATGGGGGCCATAATGAGCAATCTGGGCCTGAGCCTGGAATTTTTCGTTGGCGGTCCAGGTGTATTTGGGGAAACGCAAGATGGGGACGGTTTGGTTGCAAAACTGCCGGAATTGTTTCGGCTCGACGATACCCTTGGAATCGAAGAAGGCATCGAGTAATCCGACGAGGGCTTCGCCCTGGCCGGGGAAATCGTGGAGCATCAGAAGCTGATAGCCGGAGTAGTTTGATGTTCGTTGGATGGCTTCGAGTTCCTGCTTGTAAAGCAGCAGAGCGAAAGCCCCGGAGGCCTGTTGGAAAGCGAGGTTCTGATCGGCCATTCCGTGGGCGGCGAGGGTGTCGCGGAAAATTTCGTAATTGCGGGGTTTCAGAGGACCGGTGTATTTAGCGATTTCGCTATAGTCGGGATAGACCACCCATTGTCCGTTTTCGTGGGAGATGAGCGGGATTTGGAGACTGTTGACGGCTTTGGTGAAATCCCAATCGGTATGAGCCGGCCCCACGCCGCGGGTCGAGCCACCGGGGGCGTAATGGGTTACCAGAAATTCGTCCGCATCGGACATCTTGCGTGCGGTGGACACCGAATACAGATGCCGGGAATCCTTTTGTTGAGCCTGGGCGATGATGGAAGCGAGGAGATCGTAATCACTGTCGTTACCGATTTCGTTGCCGATGGCCAACATGCAGAAGGAAGGATGGTTGCCGTAAGTTTGTAAAATGCGGTCCAGTTCGGCCCGGATGAAGTCAACGACTCCGGGGTCCTGGCCGAACAGTTTGGGCTTGGTGCCCTGGGTGGTCATCCAGCCGTCAATCCAGTATGGAGTCTCGACCTGTAAATAAATGCCGGCCTGATCGGCGGCGATAAAAGCTGCTTCGGGCGGGCACCAACTGTGAAAGCGGATGTGATTCATTCCGTAAGATTTGACGATGCCGCAAATGCGATCCCAGGATGCCTGGTCAGCTGGTGGATGGCCGGTTAGCGGAAAGACGCAGCATTCGAGGGTGCCCCGTAAAAAGGTGGGTCGTCCATTGACGAGGATCTGTCGGCCGTGGGCGGTGAAGTTTCTAAAACCAAAGGTTTCGCTTTTGGTATCGGCGCAGTTTATAGCTCCAGTTGTGGCTTGGAGGTTTGCCGCCAAAGTGTAAACGGTCGGTGTAAACTCGTCCCACAACGGTATCTGGCGGTCAACTGCAAAAACAGTCTCGATGAGGGATTCTTTATCCGCTGCGGTAAAATCAACAGTCCGGCTGGTTCCAATTGTTCGGCCGTCATCCGTTTTACTCTGAAAGCTCAACTTTCCCGAAACCGGTTTGCCGGTCTCGTTACCGATCGTGACGAGTATTCGAAGCGTTCGGGCCTCAACATCCGGGAAAATCTGAAGCTGAGTGATCCAGACGGGATCATGGGCCTGGAGTTCTATTCGACCGACAATGCCGTTCCAGATTGATTGGGTGTGTTTGGTGTAGCTGTGTCCGGAGGTTCCGATATTGACCTGGAGTGAATTATCCACGCGAATGGTCAAGCGATGTCGGCCCGGCTGCAGTCGGCCTAATTCGTGGAGATGGGGCGTGGTGAGGCTGTTTTGTTGGCTGATTAATTTGTTGTCCAACCAAACCGTGGTCTGCCAGAGGCAGCGTTCGAGCAGCAGGTTGACGGTTTTGCCCTGCCAGGAAGTGGGGATGTCCAGTTGACGCTGATACCATGCGGGGCCGACATACTCGTACTGACGGGTGAGATTGCCCTGATCGGCTTCGGTGGTTTTTGGTCCTCGGTGGTTCAGATCGGTCGTGCCGGGGAGTTGTACAGTATCGGCCAGGTATTTTGTGAACCACTGCTGTTGAGCCCCAACGTCGTCGGGATCCAACTGAAATGCCCAGTTACCTTCGAGGGAAATAGTGTTTTGGGCCAGCGCAGGCGTTGTGTAAAAAAATATCAGGCAAAGAAACTGCAATAAAAACCAGCGTATCGATAATTTTCTCATCAGATTACTCCTAAAAAAGTAGCAAGTTAATATAGACGCCTGCGTCAAAAGTTTGCTCAGGCAGCGATGCTGAGCGTTGAAAATCTCTCGAACTTCCGGCAATGTAATAAAAATCGTC
>JAFGSR010000214.1 GCA_016934515.1 Sedimentisphaerales bacterium | reverse complement strand
CGATTAAAGTGGTACGCGAGCTGGGTTCAGACCGGCGTGAGCCAGGTCGGTCCCTATCTGCCGTGGGCGCAGGAATCTTGAGGAGATTCAACCCTAGTACGAGAGGACTCGGTTGGACTAACCTCTGGTGCGCCTGTTGTCCTGCTAAGGGCATCGCAGGGTAGCTAAGTTGGGAAAGGATAACCGCTGAAGGCATCTAAGCGGGAAGCCCCCTCCAAGATTAAGATTCCATGCGACTTTGGTTGCGAGAGTTCCCTGGTAGACCACCAGGTTGATAGGCCGGATGTGTAAGATGCGAAATCATCTCAGCTAACCGGTACTAACGAACGATTGCTTGACCATATCATTTTTTGGCTGACAATTAAGCCGTTACAAGCATGCAAAATGCAATTCCCCGCATCAGTTACTCTGTCCAGTTGATAAAGTTAACGTAGGATGGGCTTTAGCCCATATACTGCTCAATCTTAAAATTAAATAGCAGGAAGCCAGTTGATTTACCTCAACTGTTCCAACGATATTGTTGGTGGTTATTGCGAGTGTGAAACGCCTGATCCCATCCCGAACTCAGAAGCTAAGGCACTCACGCCGATGGTAGTGTGTAAATGCGAGAGTAGGTCGCCGCCAACATTTATAAAGGCCTTGTGGTCACCCCACCAGGCCTTTTCTATGCGCGAAAATCCCAATATTTACTATTGAAGATGCTTTATTGATATTATATTTTCTTTTCCAGCAGATCGACTTCGGTATATTCCCCACTCCGCGGATTAATCCTGAGGGTTTTAATTTCAAATCCTGCCAATTTGACGGAGACTTTTTTGCCAATAACCGGCAAGGTTAAAACCGTCTTCCTTTTTCTGCCGGTCGGCTCAAATAACCTTACAATAATATCATTATTATTCTCCGCTCGCTTGATCGTTGCTATTTGCACAACTTTGTCGCTTAAATCCGCAAGCGGCTTAGGCTTTTTGCCGATACCGCACGGGAAAAACGAAAGCGCAAATGGCTTTTCGTTTTTAACCAAAGCTTCCCGGTCTATCTTGTTTAATCTATCTGCCACCTTGCCTGCATCAAACCAGAAATTAAACGTCCTTACACCCTGATCCATCCTGGAGGTAAATCGGTCTTTGCTGATAAATACAATACCCAAATGCGGATGAGCTGAATATGCCGCGGAACGCAATAGCGTCAACCTCAATTCGTTTTCACAAAAATCAGATCCGTAAACGCCATCGTCTATACATGTTATCGCTTTGTTATCTGCTCGACTGACCAAAGCTGACCATTTCTGGCTCACACATTCAGTGCCGTCAGCATAAAGATCATGAATTCCGTAAGCCGTTTGGCCGATATATTTGAATTCCTTACCTAAAACCGGCACCGACAGCTTGAGCATCTTATCCGACTGATTCCAGTGAACCCGCGTTTCAACTTCGATCCGAGTACCTTTCTTGGGCAACTTATAATGCTGGCATATAAACGATTTATCATATGCCATCACCACCTCCACAACGCTTCTTACCGGCCCATCCTCGATTATCCGCACCGAGTCGATTGTCGCATCTTCTATACCGGAAAACTCGCTGCCTTTCTTCTTGCTCATTAGCTTGAACGCTCCGGCTTGCTTGCGAAAAGAACTTACCTCCATGCCCCAGGAATCCTGATTATCCTTCATAACCATCGGCCGGAATGAATCCTTGCCAAGATAATTTACTCCATTAGCACGATATCTATCCATTAGCCCGGTCCGGGCGTTGATAACAATTTCAAGCTCTTTTGTCGTAAAGGATATTTTCCCATTTCGAACTTTAAGTTTCGCGGCAGGCTTTTTAGGTATAATTCTGACTTTGCAATCAAATCTGTTCATCTGTGACGGCTTCAAATCACACCCAAAAACAACTCTTTTACGCCATTCGTCTCTCATCGAACATTTTTCCTGCTCCTCTTGCGAATCTATCAAAACGCCATCCTGATAAACATCAATTCGCGCATAAGTGTCTCTGCTTTTTAGGTTGGGCAAATTGAATTCACACTCTATCACATCATTTACCTTATATGGGTGCGGATTGTAAACCATTATAGGTATTTCACCGTCTCGAGCCTTTTTCTGACCTGATGCCAAAGCAAAAAACGCACGTGCTTTTAGTCGGGAGATGATTTCATGCCCATGATCAACTTGCCTTAGTGCTGCCCGCTCTACAGACTCAATTGACGATCCCGGCAGAATATCATGAAACTGACTGTTCATAAGATCGCATAATGCTTCATGAATGTCCTCGTAGGGATATTTCATTACCCCATTAAGCCAGGCCGAACTTGACATTTTTTCCAATACATAAAATTCATTTTCCAGTAATCTGTGACGTTGCTTTATCTGCACCTGCGAAGAATAACACCCAACCGCCCAGTGATTAAGGTCTTTGGCAAACCGCGGCAGTTCTTTTTTAGAACGTACAATTTCCCTGAAATAATTCTCCGGTGTCGAATGTTTGACATCTAGATTTTTACTTTGCTTGATAAGCGAATTAATGTTTCGCAAATCTTTCTTCGAAGGGCCGCCCCCATGATTGCCCATCCCCCATAATATCGCCAGTGGCTCACGGCCCTTGCCGCTTTCTATTCTTGCTTCAATAAATTCCCTTGCCTGCCCCAAAGGACTGTTATACCAACTATGGAAACGAGAGGCCAAAACTTCAGAACCGTCAAAGCCTTGCCAAATAAAATCTTCCCCGGGCAAGTCCAGCCATTCCGGCGTAGGCCTGCCAAACAGATAAGAATCATATCCACTTTTTGCTAAAATCTGCACCAAACCCCGACTGTGCCCAAAAGGATCAAAATTAATAGCCGTTTTAGGCTCTACACCAAAGTGCTTTTTAAAATAACTTTTACCCAGCAGTATCTGTCGGACAAACGATTCGCCCGAAGGCATATTGCAGTCCGGCTGCAAATACCATCCACCCATAATGTGCCATTTGCCCTGCTTGACCAGATTCTGGATTCGCCTAAACAGCGACGGCTCATATTCCTGTACCCATTTATACAGCGTCACTTCATTATGATTAAAAACGAATGTGTCATTATTCTCGCATAGCTCAGCCGCACTGCGAAATGTCGATATCGCTTCCGCGGCACCTTCCTCCCATTCCCAAAGCCAAACCGGATCAAGATGAGCGTTACATAGCAGATGTATTGAAGGCTTATTCATATACAAAGAATCTCCGGCATTGTTATTCAATCTGACATTTATTATTACGCTACGAAATGCTTCCCGTCCTGCCCCCTCATATATAAATCTCACTCATTACCCCGCTGCCGGTGGATGTTTTTTTCTCTCCGCGATACCTTCCAGACCAATATCGAACAAAGCTTTGTGTCTCGCCTCTTCCTCTGCCAGCTTCAGACAAACTTCCCGCATCTCCTCATTGTCCACCTTCATAGCCATTTCAAGATACAGCCGTAGCGACATCTTCTCCCGCTCCGCCGCCAGCGTCAAAGCCTTCTGGTAATCATCCGCGATTTCCGACGTAATCGTTACCAATTCCGGTTCATCGTCCAGCAGATCCAAGGGCACTGCGTTCGCTACCACCACTCCTCGTTTCTCCAACTCAAACTCCATCTTTGCCTTGTGCCTCAACTCCTCACGAGCGATACTCTCGAACAACTTCACCATCACCTCGTTGTCCAGGTACCCTGCTATTTCTGTATACAACCGCACCGACTCCGCCTCCCGCGCTGCAGCGTATTTCAGAATCTCGTTAACGCTCGCAAACTCTTTCATAATGTCTTTCCCAAATCCCCTCCAATTCAGCGAAATAGCATTATACCGCCTAAACCACCTTTATCATAGCCGTTTGACACTCACAAATCACACCTGAAATCGCTCGGACGAAAATCCTGGATTCCTCTGGCAATCCAATAAGGGAACACACCATGGTAAATAGCTGTAAATTAAGTGTTTATGATGTTTTGCCCCAGCGGTCTTTTTACCCGATTTCGGGAAAAGGTTTGACTTATTCACCCGGCAAACTTAGCATTTACAGTTTGTAAGCTTGGATTACTGACTTTTACTGAGGCCGCCTTATGTAATAATCCTTTATTGCCAACGACTTATACTCCGGATTATGTGCTTATTGGCCAAATAAACAGCGGCCCTACCGACTATGATTAAGCAATCAGCCCCTGAAAGGATCGGCGAGAATGACTTTTGCGATTATTTCTGACCTGCATTCCAATCTGGCAGCCCTCCAAGCGGTCTTTGACGACATCGACAAACGAGGCGTCAAAGAGGTCTTCTGCCTTGGCGATATCGTAGGCTACGGCCCCCAGCCCAAGGAATGCCTCGATTTAATCATCGACCGCGGCGTCGTCAGCATCATGGGTAATCACGACCACGCCGTTTTTTACGAACCCACCAATTTCAACACCGGTGCCGAACGCGCCAGCTACTGGACCCGCCAAACCCTCGAAGATGAACCCGACAAGGAAAAAAGAAACCAACGCTGGAGTTTCCTCGGCCGCATGCCCGTTCGCCTCGAAATGGGCAGCATCCTCCTCGTCCACGGCTCCCCTCGTCGACCCGTCAACGAATACATTTTCCCCGACGACATCTACACCAACACCGCCAAAATCTCCGCCAATTTCGAAAAGGTCAAACACTTGTGCTTCGTCGGGCACACCCACGTACCCGGCGTTTTCCTGGAAGACCCAGACTTTTACGGCGTCGATGAGCTCGAAGGGATTTATCCCATCTCCGAAAACGAACGGGCCATTATCAACGTCGGCAGTGTCGGACAACCTCGAGACCAGGACGTCCGTTCCAGTTATGTCGTCGTCAGCGACGGAAAAATCGAGTTCGTCCGCGTCGAGTACGATATCGAGGACACCGTCGATAAAATTTTCACCAATGCTTCGCTGGACAATTTCGAGGGCGATCGACTTCGCGACGGACGATAAAATAACCGTTGCCACTGCTCGATTAACGTTTCTTTTCAGTAAATTCACGCGATTTCTAATATCGTGAAAAAAAACAAACTGACAATGGGTCAGCTTGAGTTAAGATGGAGCCTGGATGAAAGACGAAACCAAAGAGATGATATTAGCCGGCCTGGGTTGCCTGCTGGTGTTCAGTGCCTACCTGTGGTATCAAAAACACAAAGAAGGATATCAACCCGACCCGCAGTTCCCGCAAGAGGTCCCCACCCAACAAGACAGCACCACTACCCAGCCGACCTCTTCACCCTCAGGCTCCACCGCCTCTCAAGACAGCTCCACCAACACCATCGACCAGCCTGGCCCATCGGACCAAACTGGACAACCTGTACTGACTGCGGGAACAGATAATACCTGGCAACTGCAATTGGTAGAGTCCACCCAAGCCGATATATTGCTGGGCGACCACATAAAATCCGAACTGGGCTTCAAAGCCGAACTAATCCTCGACCCCCGCTCCGCCGCTCTCAAACAGGTCCTGCTCAGCGAATACAAATACAAAGTCACCGACGAACAGACCGGATACCCCGTTATGGCCCCCGCCGACGATCTGCAAAATCGCCAAAGATTCCCTCTCCAACTGGGTAAATTGAAATTCAAGGGACATTCCCAGCAATTCAACCTCGCCGTAAACTGCTGGAAAGCCTCTCCCCTCCAAACCGACTCCGCCGGCAATCAAACCGCAAAATTCACCGCCTCCATCACCGCCGGTCCCGACCGTCCGATTTGCGACATCGTCAAAACCTTCCACTGCTACCGAAACAGCTACGAAGTAATCTTTGACTTGCAATTTATAAATCGCAGCCGACAACAACTGCAGGTCGAATCACTCGAAATCTTCGGCCCCCAGGGTATCTTACGCGAGGACCCCCGTAGCGACCGCCGCCGCGGCGCCGTTGCCGCTTATTGGCTTCAGCCCGACCAACCCAAAGTCTCTCGCGAATCTGTCTCACTCGAAAAAGAATCCAACCGCTTCAAAGAATTCGAAAAACCAACCGGCATGCCCCTTCGATGGTTTGGTGTCACTAACAAATTCTTCGCCGTCATCATGCGACCCCTCCCTTCGGAAAACCAACAACAGGCCGACTTCCTCCTCGGCGGCAAAGTCTCCGTCGAAGCTCTCGCCATGGGACTGCCCGACAAAAAAGGCCAACGCAAACCTACACCTTCGACCATTACCCATTTATTCATGCCTCAGCCCCTCTCCGCCCAACAAAACGAACAATCCTTCAGCTTCGCCATTTATATGGGCCCCATCGACAGGGATGTTTTTGAAGCCGACCCCATCTTATTCGCCGAAAATTTCCGGCAGCTAATCTACTCCGGCGGATGCTTCTGCTCCTTCAACTGGCTCACACTCCTGCTGCTCAAAATGATGAAGCTCACCTACCAATTAGTGGGCAACTATGGCATTTCCATTATCATTCTGGTCCTGCTCGTACGCTTCTGCCTGCACCCCATCTCCAAAAAAGGCCAGATCAACATGATGAAAATGGGCAAAATCGGTCCCAAAGTCGAAGAACTCAAGAAAAAATATGGCAACGATCAGAAGGAATTCCAAAAACGACAGATGGAACTCATGAAAGATCAGGGCATGGCCGGCGGCATGATCCTCGGCTGCCTGCCCATGATGCTCCAGATGCCCATCTGGATTGCCCTCTATACCGCCGTAGATGCCAACGTCGCACTCCGCCACCATGGCTTATTCCCCGCTAGCTGGCATTGGCTCACCGACCTCTCCGCACCCGATCGGCTCATCCCCTTTTCCACCTTCGGAATCAATGACCCCATCTCTATACCTTTCCTGGGTTCAATGATCGGTGACCTGGACGCCTTCAATTTGCTCCCCATCCTGCTCTTCGTCGCCATGTTTCTGCAGATGAAATACTCCCCCCAATCAAAAATGTCCAACGCCTCCAACCCCCAGGCCGCCCAGCAGCAAAAAATGATGATGTACATGATGCCCGTCATGATGCTCCTCTTCTTCTATTCCGCACCGTCCGGACTCAACCTCTACATCATGGCCAGCACCTTTGCCGGACTCATCGAACAACACTTCATCCGCAAACACCTAAAGGAACAGGACGCCAAAGAAGCCGCCATGACCGTCACCGCCACCTCCAAAATCGGCGGGAAACTCGGACCCAAAAAAAGAAAACCTAAACCTCCTAAAAAATTCATGTAATTAACTCAAACTAACTGGTTCGACTTGTCATGCCCGACTTGATCGGGCATCCAGTTTCTTTATTAATCACCCTTGCGGTAATCTCAACCCTGACAACTTGCGTTAAAACATCGAAACAACGCAACCTGGCTTTTCTTAAAGCTGCCCGGATTGGGCGAAATGATTCAAGGCTGTTATAATATTAAGTGTTTTTTTAGTCTTGCTGGGCTTAATATCAGCGTCCATCGGCGTCTATCGGCGGTTTCATCTTGGTTACCGTGAACACTTACAAAATTTATATTTAGGAATATTAAATGCCTTTTAAAAAATTCGGACTTTGTGATGAACTCGTCCAGGGTATCCTGGCCACCGGCTATACCGCACCAACCGAAATTCAGGCCGAAGCCATCCCCATCGCTATCGATGGTAAGGACATGATCGGCTGCGCCCAGACCGGCACCGGAAAAACCGCCGCTTTTGTGCTGCCCATTCTTAACCGTCTCGCAACGGTCAACAGAAAATCAAAAAACAAAAAACTCCGCTCGCTCATCATCACCCCAACTCGCGAACTTGCCATTCAGATCGACAAGTCGGTCCGGGGGTACGGACGCTTTATAAAAATGAACAGTCTCGCCGTTTACGGCGGCTCATCAATCGAAACCCAGATCAAAGCCTTACGCCGCGGCGTCGATATCATTGCCGCCACCCCCGGCAGACTGCTCGATCACATCCAGCGTCGAACCATCGACCTCTCCACGGTTGAAATTCTTGTTCTCGACGAAGCCGACCGTATGCTCGACATGGGATTTATTAACGACATCAAAAAAATCCTCGAAAAAATCCCCAACGATCGACAAACCTTGCTCTTCTCCGCCACCATGTCCAAAGATGTCACCAACCTCACCAAAAACATTCAACGCTCGCCAAAAATGATCCAGATCGGCCGGCAGCACAATCCTATCGAAACCATTACTCAGTACATCTACCCGGTCCCGCGCGAACAGAAGATGGATCTCCTGCTCCATATGATTGAACAACAGCAGATGTACAGCGTGCTCATCTTCTCGCGAACCAAACGCGGCGCCGACCGCATCTGCCGCAACCTCAAACATCACAACATCACTGCCGAAGCCATTCACTCCGACCGTACCCAAAGTCAACGACTCCGCGCCCTCGAAGGCTTCAAAAGCGGAAAATACCTCGTCATGGTCGCCACCGATATCGCCGCCCGCGGCATCAACGTCGAAGGCATCTCCCACGTCTTCAACTTCGACGTACCCGCTTTCCCCGAAGATTACGTCCACCGCATCGGCAGAACCGGCCGCGCCGAAGCAACCGGCGACGCCGTCACCTTCGTCTCCTACGACGAAATCCCCCTCATCCACGACATCGAACGCTTCATCAGTCGTCAGTTTAAAGAAACCTACTACGAAGGCTTTGATTACAAACAGAAACTTTCGCTGATTAACGGCCCCAAAAGCGGCAAATCTACAAAAAAGAAAAAATTCAGCTCTGCTCGCCCCCAACGCAACCAACCCAAACCCCACAAACCCAAACATGCCCAGCCCAAACCCGCCGCACAATCCCAAAAATCAAAATCCGCCGAATCACAACACCACAAATCAAAACCAACCACCGCCCGAGTAAAAAAAGCTGACTTCCCCGACCAGGCCGATAGCCGCCCCGGCAAAAACAAACCAACCAAAAACGCAAATGCAAAAAAATCCTTCAAAAGAAAACACAAAAAAAACCGCAACAACCAACCCGTCGGCCCCTCATTTAACCGATCAAAGAAAAAATCCGCGAAAAAGAAAAAACACCACCCGTAACCTGCGCTGTGTTTCTTGATCCGTCAATGGTGCACTTATGCCGAATTGTATAAATCAGCCAATCAACAATCTCATCTGCAATTTACTCCTCGACAGGTGCCCTGTATACGTCTAAAGGGGACACACTTTACACCGGCAGAAAGCTTTAGTACAATTGCTGGGGCAATATGCATTAAATACTATTTTGCTACTCATTTAAATTTATAATCTCAAACTGACCATCGGTCAGTTTGAGTTGTAATGTTATTCTGATACAGGAGAAACAAAAAGTGAGAAAACAAAAAACAATACATATCTTAATGCTGGTTTCGACATTTTGCGTAATTTCATTCCCCCTCTTAAACCTGGCCGGTGAAAATGACGGCGGTTCATTTCCCTTATTCGCTTTCGATAACTACATGGCCACAGGTGAATATACCCAGCCTGAACTCCGCGCCAAAATCCTGAAAGAGCTAGGCTATGACGGGATGAGCTATCACGGCACGGAAGGAATAATGGAAACGATTGAGATTTTTGACCAGGCCGGACTCAAACTCTTTGTTACTTATCTAGGTGTAAATCTGGACGCCGATCAGAAATACGATCCGAATCTTAAAAAAACCATTAAGCAGCTCAAAGGCCGGGACACCATGCTGTGGCTTTATACCACCAGTGGAAAATATAAACGCGGTTCGGACCAGGGCGATGCCGTTACGGTTGAGACAATTCGGGATATTGCCGACGCCGCTCATGAATCGGGCCTTAAGGTCGTCCTTTACCCCCACGCCGGTAACTACACCGAAACCTTCGCCGACGCACTCCGAATCGCCCAAAAAGTAAACCGCCGAAACGTAGGAGTGTCCTTCAATGTTTGCCACTGGCTGAAAATCGATGGTGATGTCGATTACCGAACCATCCTCAAAAAATCATTGCCTTACCTGTTCCTGGTAACGACTAACGGCGCCGAATCGGGCGACACAAAAAAAATGAACTGGGACAAACTCATACAAACACTCGACAAGGGTTCCTTTGACAATTACGAACTTTTAAAATATCTCAAAGCCATCGGATACACCGGTCCCGTTGGACTCCAGGGATACGCTATTCCAGGTGACCCAAAACAAAATCTTACAAATTCCATCAAAGCCTGGCGCAAAATAACGGTGGAATTAGCTCAGGCAGCAGAGGAGGCAAAATGAGTAACTTAAGCAGCAAAAAATTTACGCGGCGAGACATGCTAAAAGCAGTTGGAGCCGCAGGTGTTACTTTAGGTTTTCCTGCTATTGTGCCCTCGAGTGTTTTTGGTCAGAACGCTCCATCCAACCGTATTGTGGTCGGCATGATCGGCATGGGGCGCCAAGCAATGTATGCCAATACTAATCCGTTTCTGTATTCCAAAGACTGCCAACTTGTGGCGGTTTGTGATGTCGATAAGTGGCGACTGGCCGGCGCTAAGAAAAAAGTTGATGATTTTTACAAAAACTCTGATTGCCGGGCCTATACCGATTGGCGGGAACTGGTCGCGCGGGATGATATTGACGCGATCATGAATTCCACCCCCGATCACTGGCATGTCCCTATCTCGCTGGCAGCAGTCAGAAAAGGTAAACATGTCAGTTGTGAAAAACCGCTTACCCTGTCGATTGCTCAGGGACGTGTGCTGGCTGATGCCGCAAAAAAAAGCGGCGTCGTTTTCAGAACCGACAGTGAATGTCGCTCAGACGCATACATGCACAAAACAGCGGAACTTGCTTACAATGGCTACCTGGGAAACATCAAACGCATCGAAGTCGGAGTCCCCGCCGGCGATACACCTGGCGGCAACCCGGAGCCGATGGACGTGCCGGAGGAACTGGATTACGATATGTGGCTCGGCCCTGCTCCACTCAAACCTTACACCGTTGACCGGGTGCATCCACGCAAGAGCTATGATCGCCCCGGCTGGATGCGCTGCCGTGATACCTGCGAAGGAATGATAACCAACTGGGGTACTCATTTACTGGATGTTGCCCAGCAGTTGAACAAAACAGAACGGACCGGGCCCATTTCCGTCGAAGGAACGGGTAAATACCCCGATCCGGGCTCGGGACTGTGGAATGTACTAACGGAATTTCGGGTGCAGTATAAATATGCCAAAGGGGTTGTGCTGGATTATCTGATCGATGTCCCCTATCTGCGCGTAGAAGGTGATGAAGGTTGGATCCAGGCCCACTGGCACAGCAAGGGCGGGCTTACGGCACATGACAAGAGTATCTTTCGGACGAAGTTTAAAGACTCTGACACACGACTGCCGCAACGCATGGATAAAGCAGATTTCATCTACGCGATCAAAAACAAGTGCAATACGATGGCTGACGCCGAGGTGGGACACCGCACCTGTTCTATGGGACAACTGGGCCATATCGCGATCCAGTGCGGCAAAAAACTCAACTGGGATCCCAACAGCGAACAGTTTACCAATGACGACCAGGCTAATAAGCTGCTGTATATTTCTTATCGTAAACCATGGGAACTGAGTGCAATGTAATATCCAATCCAGCTATACCATTGGGTATCTTAACACCCACCCCGGCAGCGGCAGGGCATTTTCGTTTACGCGGCTCTACGTGCGTGATCGTTGTGTATCTCTAATATTTTTTCCGATAGTTCTTAAAAAGGAAAATAACTGAATTATGTCTCAGGTTGAAAAATCGAAACGCAGGATACTTGGCGTAATGCTTGCTTTAATTTTTGCCTTGGCTTTGGTGATGGGGGCCGGGCCCGGTATTTATCTCGTCAATCCCGATCCTGCCGACCCGACGGCCAGGTTCAGCATTTTTGGCGGCGTACCGGTGATTTTTGCCTGGGTGGCGCTCTGGTGCATGGTTCAAGCGGCAGTGGCGGCTGTTGCCTACTTTTACCTGTGGGATGACAATTAAGAACGTCCATCGATTCGAACAAATCGATATTGTTCATAGCTGCAAGGTAGCGATATGGATTTTTCAATCTTAGCTCAAAACTCCGGACCAGACCTCGGCAAAATGCCCTATATCATGTTCGGAGCCTATCTGGTACTGCTGATGGGTATCGGCGGCTATGGTTACATCAAAAGCAAAATGTCCGAAGAAGATTACTACCTTGCCGGGCGCCGGCAAAGTTTTATCGTAACCGTGCTGACAATCATGGCGGCGTATTTCAGCTCGGCCGGGATGCTCGGTTTTCCCGGAACCGCATACAAAGAAGGCGTCGCTTTTTTCCTGATGACACTGAATCTTCCCGTCGCCGGCTGTGCCATCTATCTGCTGGGCAGCCGCATCGGACGTATCGGAAGAGTCAAAGGCTACGTCACCCCCGCGGACATGATTTCTGATTACTATGACAACTCCTCAATCCTGCGCATTCTTGTCGCTTTCATTGGCTTTCTCTATGGTGTCCCATACCTGATAATTCAAATTCGCGCCGGCGGCCATATCGCCGAACAAATATTCTCCTCAACGCCCACCGTTATGATCCTGGGCGGTCAATACTCCGTCTTTACCGTCGGCACAACAATACTTACGCTGGTCATGATGTTATATGTACTCGTCGGCGGAATGCGCAGTGTCGCTCTGGCAGACGTCGTCCAGGGTTCACTTCTTTTGTGCGGCACCCTGGTTGCCGGCGGCGTAACCATATATGCCTTTGGCGGGGTGGGCAAATACTGTGAGGCGGTCTCAAAGCTTCCTCCCAAGGCTCTTTCACTTCCCGGGATTACGGACCGTTTCTCGCCATGGACCATGTTGACAATATGCCTCTTCGCCTCGACCGCCTCAATCATTCAGCCCGCCCAGTGGATGCGGCTTTACGCAGCAAAATCAGCACGTGCTCTTAAACAAAGTGCGGTTACCTTTTGTGCCATACTGCCGGTGTGTTTTTTGCTCGGCATAATGCTCGTTGGCCTCGGTGCCCGCGCCATGTATCCGCCTACAGATACCGTCGATGCTGTAACCGGTGCCGTTACCTCCGTAACCCCCCATCCGGTAATTGGAAATTTCGATCAGGCCCTGGTAGCACTTTTAAAAAATAAAGGCGTTGAGGTCCTGGGCACTGCCGGCCCTTTCGTTGTCATGTTGATATTGATGGCCATCTTAGCTGCTGCCATGAGCACTGCCGATGCAAGTCTCCACGCTCTAAGTGCCGTCCTCACCCGCGATATTTATGACCGTTATATTCGCCCCCAGGCCGGTGAAAAAGAACGTGCCTGGGTCGGGCGCATCGTCATTGTAATCGCCGCACTTTTAGCGCTGTGGCTGGTACAGGTCGGCCAAAATAACCAGAACTTTAAGCCCCTGCAGATGATTACCGAAATGATGTTTGTCGCCATAGCTTTCTCCTGCCAGATTTTACCCGTTACCATCGATATGTTATTTATTCGCAAAGGCACTCGCGCCGGGGCTGTCTGTGGGATGATCGCCGGGCTGGCCGTGGTCTTTTGCTTTACTCCGCTGCCGAGTTTGTTGTTGGGCCGGGGCCTAGGATCAGATATTGCCGGTGGAGCAGCTTACTTCAAAAAGCTCTTTGATATCGGATTCTGCGGCTTTGTGGTGAATCTGCCCGTGTTTGTTCTGGTGAGTTTGTTTACTAAAAAACCAAATCCCGACCGGGTCGCCGAGTTCAAAAAAATTGGAAAAGGCTAAAAAGGAGTATTAAACATGCAATTCGCACCGTCGGTATATGAGCACGCCGCCAGGGTAATCAACAAAAGTCCGTGGGAGGTATCCCGCAGTGAGGATTTATTATTCCAGGGCAATCTTGAGGCTTACCGTCTCTATCAACACAACCCGATTGTGGTCGGCATAGATATCTACAATCTCGAAGCCGAAGCTTACGGCGCCACCATCGACAATCCCACCGGAAACGGAATTCCTGCTATTACCCGGCACATCTGCTCCAGTGCCCGCGATATTCTCAAACTCGAGCACTTCAATCCCAAAACCGACGGCCGAATCCCCATGACCATCCGCGCCGGCAAAAAACTCGCCAATCAATGTCCTGATACCAGCGTCAAAATCCCGGTAGGCGGCCCTTTCTCCATAGCTACTAATCTCGTCGGATTTGACAATTTATTGTGTGAAGTTCTGACTGATCCCGATATCGTTGCCCAGGCTCTTAATCATATCGTCGCTGGCCAGGTAAATCTGTGCCGGCATATTGTTGATAACGGCCTCGATATCGCTTTCTTCGAGTCCGCTGCGGCACCGCCATTGATGTCCCCTGAAAATTTCCAAAAAGTCGAACTGCCCGCACTTAATTCCATTATCCAGAAAGCCGCCGCCGTTGTCGGCCATCCCGTACCTTGCGTCATCGGCGGTGATACCGTCTGGATTCTCGATGCAATTTTAAGCACCGGCACCGGCTACCTCTGCTGCCCCGCCGAAACCGACCAAAAAACCTTTATGCAAAAAATGATACCACATCCGGATGTGATGGTCCGCGTCAATATGGACCCCAGACCCATGACCTCCGGCAACTGGGACGACGCCTACCGGGAAGTTGACCGGGTCTTTGATCTGATCGGCAACCGTAAAAATGCCTGCATCGGCACCGGCTGCCTCCCCTACGAAACCGACCCTCAAGCAGTCTTAAAAACCGCCGAGTATATCAAATCTCATAGTTAGTTGATGTTGCGGAAACTACATTTTGTCATTCCCGCCGAAGCAGAAATCCAGCGGGTGGGGCTTGCACCACCGATTCATTCTTACTTCTCCCATTCAACCCACACTCCCATTGACACACCCAATATAATTGATATTGCTTCTAATACATCCATGCTATCCTAATGTTTGTTTAATTTTTCCATATTTTATGGGGATACTTTTTGTAATCGGATTGCGTCCAGGCCGACGGGGCCGGAAGATTTCAAAAAAAACGTTACTACACCATTCTTCGAGTCGGTTTTTCCCAGCGAAAGGTATTTGAATAATATGTCGCCGGCCGGTTTGTCGATGGTTTTTAGTTTATCTTTCTCCAGCCCCATTTGAAACTTCGTAACGGCATCGGGGAACTGCAGGTAGGGTCTGACCTGCACTTCGTAAAGACCATTTTCATCGACGTTCAGGGGAAGGGCACAAAGCTGCGCTCCCGGTCGAATCCGCAAATAACCGCCCCGGCTGGTTTTGGAATATTCCGTCGTGACGGCTAATACGTCTAAACCCTCCCATCGTAGTGTAACTTCCAATTCCGTACCGTCGATATCGTAATTACCGGTGGTGTTTTTCTCCGGCGGATCGAATTGAGGATGGTTCGCGCTACCCTGTGGCAGCGCTTCACGCTTCTGGATCGGTTGACGCTGATACCAGAAGGCAACGCTGGAGTAATCATTGGTTATGTTCTTAGGATAAATATGCTCTATCGTGACTTTCAGGTAATTGAAAAATCGCACGGGATCGGTAATATGCCAGCGATAGGCGGTGGTGAGTTTATTGCCGTTTTGCAATTTTTCCAACAGAGGGACGCCGTAATACGGATACGAAAACGGTTTACTGAATCCCCAGGCGTTGCAGAAGTAATCTTCCGAGCCGGTGCCTCTAATTGTCGGCTCGTCGCGACGATCCACATAGATCATTTCGTCGCCTTCTCCCCACCAGCCTTTGGCGGCGGCGTCAACCGAAAGCACACAGCCGACAAATTGTCCTTCTCCTTCCGTTTCCAGTATCACGTAGTTATTCTGCGGCTTGATACCGTCGTCAGGCTGGCCAGGCAGGTCTGGATCACGACGATATAGTGCGTGGAAAAGACCCTGTTGGGAATCCTGCGCACCGAGTTCGTAGTCGATATTATAATAAATGCGGCGAATTCCCCGGTCACCGGCATTGTAAATTTCTATTCGCCCATGCTGATGAAACGGCATGGGCCAGTAACAGTTCAGAGCCCTGGGATTGTCGCCGACGCAAACGGGGACGGACCGAATCGTATTATAACGCCCGTGCCCTAATGCAAAGAAATCACCTAACGGCACCTCAACGGCGGGCAATGTAGCATTCTCCCAGTACATCCGCAATACCAGGTCCCTCAATACCGTCTGATGACCAGGAAACGCTGCAATCGTCATCCAGATATGACGTATGCATCCGGGGCCTTTGCTGTCGAGCATGATGTGGGTCTGACCGGGCGCAAAGGAAGTAACATTATCTACATTTCCTGTAGGATCGTTACTGCTGCTGCGATGACTGGTGAGCGGCTTGATGAGCGAGAGGTCTTTTAGTTCATCGGCAACGGTAATACCAACTGAGATACTACCTAAAAACACAACGCTTATTCCCAGGGAAAGTACTTTTTTAAGACTCATAATCCGGTTCTCCTGTAATAGGTAGTTTGTCATTTATACCCCCTATGTTATCACGATATCCGATATAGATCTACCCCCACACCCCAACCAACAAAAATCCTACCCCCACGCTAGTTGGCCATGTGGAAACATGGCGTCTTCAATACCCCGCACCACCAATCTCTCGCCGTCACTTTTAACTTCCGCCGGGTGCCACCGCTAAACCCCGAAGGGGCGACAAGAACGCATAGCCGGGGACGTAAGCCCCCGGGAAATAAACCTCCATCTTCCAGCCCCGAAGGGGCGAAAGATGCAGCATAAGCCTTGCCCCACCGTCGACTTCTCATCCCAAACGCATCCGAAGGTTCTGTTTCATAAGCAACTGCGAATCAGCAACTAAAAACCGAGATGCCATGGCCATCTTGCCCATGATTAAAATTATAGAATAACCTTCATCCCACGCTGTCTTCTGCACCACCACCCACCACCCACCCGAGCCCCATGTGGAAACATGGCCTCTTCTATCCAATCAACCACTGCAACGCAGCACCATAAAATATTAGTGCTCATCCGCGTCAATCTGCGATATCACATCTTGTACATCCATAATCCAACATCCAACATCCAAAATTTCATAGACTTCAGCCCCGTCCATTCATGTCCTTTAAGTCCATTCACGTCCATCAATATTTGTAGGGTGGCCCTTGCCCCACTGCGCTTCTATTGTATCGTCAAGCGCCGCCAAATTGCCATTGCGACCAACCCCAATCCGACCCAGCCATCTCAACCGCACCTCGGCGAACATTGCTCTTGACTGGCGAAGGGCGGGCCGTGCCCGACATTCCTGTCCTAAGAAAATTTCTCACAGGATATCCTCGGCTCTTTTGTTGTTATTCAGTGGCTGATTTTGGTCGCCGGCGTTAAGGAGAGCACCCAGGAGCCGTGCCGGAGCTGGTTACGTGTATGCAGTTGTTCGTCGTAGGGCAGGCGACTCTGCCACATCTTCCATAGT
>JAFGSR010000213.1 GCA_016934515.1 Sedimentisphaerales bacterium | reverse complement strand
TTGCGGTACACTAAAAGCCCTAAGACAATGGCGATAGGAATTTCGAACCACACCGGGATCACCGCGGCGGGATACGCCATATAGAGTTTGGCCATAATCATCACAAACACGCTGATAACCAATAACAATAGAAAAAACATGATGACCAGAAACAGTGTGCGAACGCGCGGATTGATAAGGTCGGCGGTCAGGTCGCCGATGCTGCGGCCCTGATGCCGCAACGATACGACCAGCGAACCAAAATCATGTACGGCCCCCATTAATATCGACCCCAGCAACACCCACAGCACCGCCGGCAGCCACCCCCAGATAATGGCTATGGCCGGTCCGACAATAGGGCCAAGCCCGGCAATGCTGGTAAAATGGTGGCCGAAGAGAATGTGTTTATTGGTTGGCACGAAATCATGCTTGTCGGCGAAAGCCTGACTGGGACAAACCGCTCCGGGATCAAGCTTGAAAATGTGACGAGCGAGAAACCGGCCATAGGTATGATACGCCAATAAATAGGCTCCCATCATAACACCGCATAAAACCAGAACATTCAGTGACATCCGCAACCTCCTTTCATTACGAGGTCTTCTTTAATGGAACTGTTTTCATGTGGCATGTTCGATTGACATGTCGATTTATAAAATGGTTTATACGCATCGTGGGTAAAAACGTCAAGTGGTCCCTATGGGCGGCCCAATATAAGCTTACAGGCCACGCTTGAAATGACGAGTCACGGAGCGAATCACACCGGTGCGAATCCGTAGCCGCGGGTCGAAAAACAGACGCTCCACCGCACTGAGACGGCCACGGCTGGGCAGAACCTTAATCGTCTGAAAAAGTAAACCGGGCAGAAAACGCCCGATTGAACTAATTAAAAAAATAGTCTGCAAAGGCGAATGACTCGTTGTCAAAGCGGGCAGATATGGCGCCGCCCAGCCGCCTAGTGTCGCTCCAAAAAACGCCCCTAAGCTATTAAGAGCATTAAAATAAGCAATAAAACGCACCCTGTTCATCGAGCGGGTGGAGTCGAGGTAATATACAAAGGCCGCCAGGTTGAAGCCTGCCCAGGATAAGCCGCTGAGAATCTGGGCAACAATCAAGATGTAGTAATTCTCCGTCATCACCCAAGGCAATGGGATGAAAACGATAATCATGGAACATAATCTCATCACCGATACCGTTCCCACACGATCAATTACCCTCCCCCATATCCCCATAAACACGATGGTTGAGGCAGTGGCGACGGAACTCAAAATAACATAACGAGTATAGGTAAGTTGGAGATTATTAAGCATGTGCAAGGCAAAAAACGGGCCTGAAAAGTTCACCGCGACGCTCAATAACGCCGTTGCCAGGGCGAATCGACCGAAGGAGTTGCCGCCCAATGTGCCTAAAAACGTCAGGAAATTCTCGTTTGAGGTGGTATAAGCTTTTTTGGCAAGCGGTTCGTACATGGGCAGATGCAGCAGGCCGGAAACGGTACGGAATATGAAGGCAAAGAACCAGATTGCCGTAAATGCCAATAAAACCTTTCCGGTGAGGTGGTCGAGAATATAACCTGCCAAAACCGCCGTCGCCATCTGAATGACACCCAAAAGACGGTTGCGAAATCCGAAAAATTGCCCCCTTCGCCGACGCGGCACAATATCGGCCATCCAATCCGCCCAGGTGGCCGCCCCCAGGCTGCCGCCGACAGAAGAGACAAGAAATGCCGCAATCGCCGGCCAAATCCGCCACTCGGTTTGCAAATGGCAAAACAATCCGAAGGGAATAAACGCCGCCGCCTGGGTCAAGACCGACGTCAGGGCGACCTTTTTGCGGCTGCCGAATCGCCCCAAGGCCCAGGGGGTAAAAATCTGCATCATCCCCCCCAACAGCGCCGGTAACGACACGGCCATGCCTATTTGAAACTCAGTAGCCCCCATCTCGTTGAGATAGGGAATATAAAACGTATCCACCAGCGCCAGCATAACGATGGCGAAACCGCCCTCGATGATCGACAGCCGCATCGTTCGGCGACGCAGACTGCGAGTGCTGAAAATACCGGCAGTTACGACATTTTCTGTAGCCATTGGCCGGGAGCCGTCTCCTGGGTTGCCATTTTCTCGAAACGGACCATTATTATAATCTGTTTCGGCGAATCAAGGCCGGATTCAGGAAAATCAGTTAAAAAAAGGAAAAATCCACAGTAAATTCCTACATAACAACGTAAATTCAAGTGGAATAGGAGGATATAACCGATTATAATATGGTTATATTATTGGGTTTGAGGAGATGAAATGTACGTTCGACAAAAAATCCTGTTGTCGCTCCTTCAAAACGCAAATAAACCCGTAGATCGAATTGTCCTAGTTAAATGGGCGTTTTTATTAAGTCGAGAACCAGATCTCACAGGTTTCTGTGCGTTCTATGATTTTGTGCCATATAAATATGGCCCCTTTTCCTTTGGATTATACCATGAAATGCTATCTCTGGAAAAGGACGGTTATGTATTGTCCGTAAACCAAAACCGATGTTGGTTTGTCAATCCCAACTTTATTCCAGAAATTAAATCTGAGATTGATAGCATCAATCCGTTGCTTTTGAACCTTATCGAAAATATACTCTATCCTGCGCGTAAACTAAGTAAAAATGATTTAATCAAATATATTTATCAGCATTTCCCCTGGTATGCCTCCCGAAGTAAATTATACTCCCCAAAGGTTACCTTTCCCAAAATAAAATCCGCCCCTATCGCGATTTATACGATGGGATACGAAGGTAGGAGCACTGATGGTTTTTTAAATAATGTTTTACAGCACGGCATCAAAACCATAGTTGATGTCCGATCTAATCCCCTTTCCAGAAAATATGGTTTATCCAAAAACGCTTTGTCCAAAAACAGCGGTAACCTTGGTATAGAATACAAACACATACCCGAACTTGGAATTCCAAGTGAAAGGCGAAAAAATTTATTAAACATAGACGATTACAAAAAGCTTTTTAATTGGTACGAGAAAGAAATCCCTCAAAAACAACCACAAGCTTTAAATATTCTTGGGGATATTATGCGGATCGCTCCCACGGTGTTGATATGCTATGAAAAAGATGCTGAATATTGTCATCGTGGTCGTTTGGCGTCATTGATGGCACAAAGAATAAATTTACCTATAAAACATCTTTAATGACCCCAAGGGGGACTTAATGCCCACATTTAAAGTATTAATTACGGTTAAAACATATCCCGTACCATCTAAAACCTACGATGAATTAGTCTGTACAGCGGGTGTGACAGAAGAAGGTGATTTTATCAGATTATATCCTATTAATTTCCGAGACTTGCCATACAGTAAGCAATATCAAAAATATCAATGGATTCAATTCGACGCGGAAAAACATGCTTCCGACCCAAGAAAAGAAAGTTTTCGACCAAATGAAAATACACTAATAACTATCGGCAAACCTATCCCAACGAACAAGGGAAATTGGTCCGAAAGATCAAAAATAGTTTTGGCGAAAAAATCGGCCTCTCTGGAAGAACTGTATGAAAAGCAAAAACTTGATAACACCTCTTTGGGTATCTTTCGGCCGCGAGAGGTTTTCGATCTGGAAATAAAGCCGGATAATCCTGAATGGAAGCCTTCCGCACTAGCGGAACTTAAACAGCAGCGCATTTGGGAAAATCGTTCAAAATCGCTGGAACCGCCAAGAAAAATGCCTTGGAAATTCATCTATCATTTTTCCTGTGATGATGCTCGTTGTAAGAATAATCACAAAATGCAGATCATCGACTGGGAAATTGGCGCCCTATATTGGAATCTTATTGACAAAGGAACTTTGCCTGACGAAGCCGCTCAACTAGTGAAACAGAAGTTCTTCGAGGAAATATTCGCAACCACCAGAAACAGTTACTTTTTCGTTGGCACTGTGAGCCATTATCCCACCTGGATTATTATCGGTACTTTTTGGCCTCTAAAATTAACAATGGAACCAACTCTTTTTAATCTTGATTGGTAAAACTGTGAGAAATATATGATTCTTAACAGCCAAACTACAATTCTTCCCGGCGTGATAATGTTTGAGCCGCCTGTTTTTGGCGACGCCCGCGGGTTTTTGCAGCAAACCTGGCATCAGCGGCAATACGCCGAACTGGGTCTGAGCGTC
>JAFGSR010000212.1 GCA_016934515.1 Sedimentisphaerales bacterium | reverse complement strand
CATCGTTAGGATTTTGTCAGGAAGCTGATGAAGCAAGCGAGCAGTTGCAAGCCGCTGAGAGCCAGTTGGAACTTCACCGTATACAACTGGAGATTCAGAAAAGCGAAGCGGAAGCTGATTTTCGCCAGCAAATGCGCGAGCTGGAACTGGAAGAACGGCGTATTGAACTTGACCGCCAACGAGAAGAACTGAAGTTTTCTGGCCATCAGAAACATCCTAACAAAAACGGTGCTGTTCCATTTATTCTCTTGTGCCTCGTTGTCCACATCCTGGTAACTGTTTGGGTATATCAGGACGTTCGGAAACGCAATGCCTGCTCTGGTATATGGATAGCGATTGCTCTGCTGGCAGGCCTGCTCGGAGTATTGGTGTATGCCGTTGTCAGGATTGGAGACAACCAGCAATCGGCTCCAAAGGCAGCTGGCAAATAAAGTCAGTGGAATGTCAACTTAATTGACAAGCAACCTTGGCCCGAGAATTAGCCAGGAGTAGGGTGTTATCGGCTCATCTGGGTCTTAATTGCGAAAGGAGAACTAAAGATGAATGGGAAATGCTATGGTTTGGTATCACTATTGAGCATAATGCTTTTAGCCGGCTGCATTGAAAAATCAACGCTGACGAAAACAAGTGTTGTTGCACCGGAAGCAAAAGTGGAAAAACTTGCTAGTGGCTTTAAGTTTACCGAAGGACCAGCCTCGGATGCCCAGGGAAACATCTTTTTTACGGATATTCCAAATAACCGGATTCATAAGTGGTCATTAGATGGCAAACTGTCAACATTCCTGGAAAACTCTGAAGGTGCTAACGGACTCTTTTTCGTCAAGGATGGTAATCTGTTGGCATGCTTAGGGGAAAAAGGCCAGTTAGTATCTATCAGTTCGGCAGGTTCTGTCAATGTCTTGGCAGATTATTACCAAGGCAAATCTTTTAATAGCCCTAATGATCTATGGCCGCACCCTAAAGGGATAATCTACTTTTCCGACCCCAGGTACGGCCAGAGAGATAATCTGCCTCAGGATGGAGAACATGTCTACTGTTTCTTTTATGATGGGCAACAACTCAAGCGAGTGATTAATGATATGGTAAGACCCAATGGGGTAATAGGCAGCAGAGATGGGAAAAAACTTTATGTTGCTGACCACGGTGCGAATAAAACATATTCATACACAATTAAATCAGATGGAACCCTGTCCAATAAACAGCTTTTTGCGGCAGAAGGCTCTGACGGCATGACAATTGACAGTGAAGGAAATATCTACCTTACTGGAGAAGTGGTATCGGTTTACGATTTTAAAGGTAATATACTTGAAACGATCGAAGTTCCTGAGCGACCTTCCAATGTTTGTTTTGGAGGGCCGGATAAGCAAACGCTTTTCATTACAGCCAGAACATCTCTCTATTCAATCCGTATGCGTGTTAAGGGGCAATAAAATAGTGCCAAAGTGTTAACTGTCAATTAGAACTGAGACGTAACATAAAATCGACCACCAAAGTCACGGCTACTGCATCAGAAAAACGACATTCAAACTTGAATATTCACCCGTTACACTTTCGTTATGTTGTGAATGTGGTTTCACCGGTAGCCTTAGGAGCTAATTTGAGTTCATTTCCAGTACATGCTGCCCGTTTCTTCAAACCGGCGCGTATTGTAAACTAGAAATATCTAGAATATGTTAGTGCCTAGGATATAATGACTTGCAATGCTGATAGAATTGTGGCAAATGACCAATGTACCGCTTTCTGCGCGACATTGTTGCACCTTTTCGTTGCAGGCCGCACTGCTGGGTTTAGCTCATCTGTAACCGTTTCTAACACCTCTTTTGTCCAGTCGATTGGGATTTGATTAGGGAACGCCTGCCAGCCAGTGTTGAGCGAAATAGGCAAAGTCTTCAAGGTTGACAGACGTATCTTCATTGATGTCGCAGCCAACGCAGGCCGGGGGCAAGCTCAGACAATCGGTATCACCGGACAGGATCGTCTCATTGCCTTGCACATCACGTTGTGACCGAGAGGTTTCTGTTCCGTTAAAGCCACCGTAAATCGCCACACCGTTGATCATCTGGAACGTTTTGTGTCTATCACTCGTTCCGCCCACTTTGGCAGAAGGATAATAGGCCCCTGCTGCCACCCATATCTCATCACCGGCGACGGCCACATCCAGGGCTTCCTGCAGTGTATTAAATGCATAATCCCAACAACTGCCGTCTTCAATCCTGCTATTTGGATGACTGGTAGCCGCCTCAAGCTCTCAAATCAAACCATCTTGTTGGACATATCACCATACTGAAATATTATGGGATCGATGTTAATTTGCATGATCTCTAAGTCTTTAATTTGTGGTATCTTATTAGTCTTTTATATTAAATTGGGGGATTGCGTTTACCTGTAACCTGAGTGTACAATGTATCAGAATACAAATAGTAAACTTGGCGTTTTACAGGTGGATTTTAAAAGAACTCAAACCATGTGAAATCAGCAGAGCAAAGATGTTTTTGTGCAATCATATAATTTCGCTTTTGTTTCCTTTGGTTATATCAGGAGATTGTCATGGAAAAGAAACGGTCATTAACCCGAAGAGATTTTCTTAAGAGATCAGCATTAACCGCTGGTGCCGCTATGACTTTTCCAGCGGTTGTTCCCTCATCGGTTTTTGGGGCAGAAGCTCCGAGTAACCGCATCGTAATGGGGGCGATTGGCGTTGGATCGCAGGGTAGCGGTGATATGAGAGGCTTTTTGGGTAAAAAAGAAGTGCAGATGGTAGCAGTGTGCGATGTTGACAAAGGTCACTGCGACGACGCAAAAAGAATTGTTGACGAGCAATACGGCAATACCGACTGCAAGACCTATCACGATTTTCGCGAGTTGATCGGCCGAGGCGATCTCGATGCAGTCCAACTGGCCTTGCCCGACCACTGGCATGCGATACCGGCTATTGCCGCAGCGCGTGCGGGCCTCGATATTCATGGCCAAAAACCTTTCGCGCGTTCGATCAAAGAAGGCCGGGCTATGGTCGATGCCGTCCATCGCTACGGCAGAGTATGGCAGACTGGTAGCCAGCAACGCTCGGGGCATGAATTCCTCAGGGCCTGTGAACTGGTTCGAAATGGCAGAATAGGCAAGATAATAAAGATCGAAGTGGGACTGCCCACCGGTAGCGGTACGGATGTAAAGCCTGTTCAGGAAGTGCCGGAAGGTTTGGATTGGGATTTCTGGCTCGGACCGGCACCGAAAGTTCCCTACAGAGGAGTTAGCCACTGGAACTGGCGTTGGATAATGGACTATTCCGGCGGCCAGCTCACCGACTGGGCCGGTCATCACATCGATATTGCCCATTGGGGTATGGGTTGGGATTACACCGGCCCGGTAGAGATCGAGGGCAGGGGTAATTATCCCACCGATGGTTTTTACAATGTTCCCACTGAGTACAAATTCACCTGCAAGTATGAAAACGGTCTTGTGATGACCGTTGCCGATGGCAGCCAGTTGCAGGGGGGGGCAAAGTGGTACGGCGAAAAGGGTTGGGTCCATGTGGACCGAGGAAGATTGAACGCAAGCTCACCCAGTATCTTGAAAGAGGTCATTAGCCCAAATGAGATCAAGTTATACCAGAGCAAAGATCACAAGCAGAATTTCCTGGATTGTGTCAGGAGTCGTAAGCTTACGATATGTCCCGCAGAGGTTGGTTTACGCTCGATAAGTGTTGCTTTGCTTGGTGAAATTGCGATGCTAACCGGACGTAAAATCAATTGGGATCCTAAAAAGGAAGAGATAAAAAACGATCCCGGTGCCGGCGAACTTCTCGGCAGGTCTTACAGGGAACCATGGGTGTTATAAACTCGACTTCAGTCTATATTAAGCGAACTAGACATAAGGAACAGTAGAATGAGAAAAATTTTAATAATTTCGATGATTTTAGTAACCGGTATTCTTTCTACAAATATCGCTGCGGCAGGTCAAGTCACACAGATGGATGTTCCAGATAATTCCCCAACCGCCGACAAGGTCAGCATTCGCCCTGTAAGTGATAGTACTTTCGAAGAAATCAAGAAATATGATTTTGGTAAATCCCGCCAAGCCCTAGCGGCTATCGAGGAGCAGATACGTAATGTCCCGCCGAATTCTTTCGGGCGGATTGAGGCAATGTTGCTTGATGCTCTCGATGCTCCTGAGACTACCTTCGCGGGGAAACAGTTTGTCTGCAGAATGCTCCGTCGTGTTGGTTCGGTCCGGTCCGTACCGGCTCTATCTAAATTGCTGTATGACAAAGAACTTTCACACATGGCCAGATTTGCCCTGGCTTATATGCCGGAACCCCAAGCCGGTGCCGCTCTGCGCGAAGCTCTCGGTAAGCTCGAAGGAAACCTTAAAATCGGGGTTGTCGGAACACTGTCACTAAGACAGGACACCGAAGCTGTTCCGCAAATTGCCGGCCTGTTAAACAGCAACGACAAAAATATGGCTTTTGCTGCGATCTCAGCCCTGGGGAGAATAGGCGGTGCTGAAGCCGCCCAGGTTCTGTTGGAGGCAAAAGTAGCCCAGGATTTCGAATCACTCAAGGATGATTCCTGCCTGATGTGTGCGGATAAAATGCTCGATCAGGGCAAGACCGAAGAAGCGGTGGAGATTTATCGCAGAATGACCGGCAAGGATAAAAGCACCATGATCAGGATTGCGGCTTATAAAGGGCTGGTCCAGGCTGAAAAAGAAAAGGCGGTCCCGATAATACTAGCACTGCTCAAGGATGAGGATTTTGCGTTAAGGCAGACCGCCGGTAAGTTTGTTGTTGAAATGTCCGATCCAAAACTTACAAAGGCTTTCGCCTCACAACTGGATTCACTCAGTACCGATGTCAGGATCGTACTGATAAGTGCCTTAGAGAGTCGCGGCGATAAGTCAGCGGCTCCTTATATCGCAAAGGCTATCGGTAAAGACCATCCTTCCGTCCAACTTGCTGCGATCAAGGCCCTGGCGGTTCTCGGTGATGCATCAAATGTGAAATTGCTGGCAAACGTCAGCACCGAGCAGGGCGATTTAGGCAAAGCCGCTCTTAACAGCCTCAGCCGTTTGACCGGTGATGGTATAACTGATTCTTTACTTGATATGGCCCGAAGCAAGACCGATGTTCAGGTTCGCTGTAATGTTATCCAGACGATTATTAATCGCCGTGAAACTCTTGCCGTACCGATTCTGCTGGAAGCAGCCGGGGACGATAATGCGGATGTCCGGCAGGCTTCTTATAAGGCCTTGGGCGTTCTCGCAGGTCAAGCGGAAATACCTGTGATGATCTCGTTGCTGTTGCAGTCAAAAAGTAATACCGACAGCAGTAATATCGAACGGGCAATATCAGCCATTATATCACGTACTAAAGAACCGGATGCCCAGCCAGTTATTGATGTTTTGAAAAAGGCTGACGACCAAGTCAAGCCGTATCTGCTTTCCATACTGGCTAAGATTGGTGGGCAAAATGCTCTCGAAGCGGTCAAGGCCCAGATTGATTCCGACAACGCTGATGTCAAAAAGGGTGCTGTCCGGGCTCTGGCAAACTGGCCCGATTCAACTCCTCTGCATGATCTGTTCGCAGTAGCAAAACAGGACCAGGACGCTGCCTGCCGCATCCTCGCTCTGCAGGGTTATATCAAGCTTGTGTCACTGCCGGCCAATAGGCCCGTTGGGGATACCATTGATCTCCTGGCCAAAGGCGCCCGCATCGCCGAGCGCGCTGACGAGAAAAGAGCTATCCTCAGCTTACTGCCTGGGTATCCATGCGAAAAATCGCTAAAACTGGCAACGGAGATTTCCACTGACCAGGCTCTTGCCGAGGAAGCTCAACTGGCCTTGAAAAAGGTCAATGAATCTATTATAACCAGGAAACTCAAAGCCACCGCTTCCAGTAACAACGGTGATGTCAAAAATGCCTTGGATGATAACAAAGCAACTCGTTGGGCGACTGGACATGGTATGAAACCGGGCGATTGGTTCATGCTTGATCTGGGCACCGAAAGCAGGGTAAAGGGTATTACTCTCGATGCCGCAGGTTCAAAAGACGACTATCCAAGAGGTTATGAGGTTTATGTTTCGTTCGATGGCGGCAATTGGGGTAAACCTGTCAAAGTCGGCAAATCGAACAAAACTTTAACCGTGATAGAGTTCGATAAAGCGGTTCTTACCCGCTATATCAAGATCGTCCAGACTGGTTCAGTACCGAACCTTTGGTGGTCAATTCACGATCTCGAGATTCATTTTGCCGACTAAGGTACTCTGACAAAACGGTTAAAGCTCGTTTTCCCTGCCCAAATACCTGTGCAACAAAGGCGCTCGTTTTGCGCTCGCTCAACACCGTAATTCTTAATCCGGCAAGTTTTTCTCCACGCTGACTCCCATGATTCATGAGTTAATAATCAGGAGGTCACAGATTCTGAATCGATTCCCGGAATTTGTGTAAGTTATGAAAATACAATGGTTAATGTATGTATAAGCGAAACCTTAGCTACTGGCCTGACCAAGCTCAAGGGATATGACCCGGTTTTGTTTACAGATTGATTACCAGAATAAATCTTGTCTGAACGCGATGCAAAAAAAGGCAGAACTATTTAAAATTTCCACCGCAAAATTGGCACTCATAATAAGGCCGTCAATTGACAAAGCCGGAGTGATTTTGTATATTCCAGACTTGAGCTTCGTCATTTGTTATTTAACTTTGTAGGATGGGTAACTTGAACGTATAGGAATTTGTATTTCGCTGTTTCCAAATCCCGCATGGAACGCAGTGCTAAATATTTAGCCTGCGGTTTTACCGCAGGTTTAGTCCCGTAGGATGGGCTTCAGCCCATGCGGTTTCCCGTACCGCCGGCGTCTCGCCGGCTGGTTGGGCAAGTGCCGCCGGGACAGCGGCGATACAGTTCCCGGCGAAGCCGGGTTAAGTTCTTACCCACGTGGTTATTGCTGTTAACTTTCGCAGTTCTACAGTACATCACACGTAGAGCCTTGCTCGCAAAAACGCACTGGATGATAAAAATGAAAAAATTGAACCAATCTAATCAACAACTAAAGCAGATAGTTGAGCTTTCACATCGGTTTGGGACTAACGAATTTGTTCGCGGCGGCGGTGGCAATACCTCGGCAAAAAACGATATGATTCTCTGGGTCAAACCGTCCGGCGTTACCTTGTCGTCCCTTAATTCCGAATCCTTCCTGGCGATGGACAGGAAAATACTTTCGAGCCTTTACACAATTGAACCTCCCACCGATCCGGCCCAACGGGAGATATTAATCAAGGACAAAATGGCCGAAGCCGTCCTGCCTCAAACACCCGGTCGCGCCTCGGTTGAGGCACCTCTGCACAGTTCGCTCGGAGCTCGTTTTGTTGTTCATACTCACCCGGCGATTGTCAACGGGATGACTTGTTCGCAACAAGGCCCGGCGGCATGTAAAGAGCTGTTCGACGATGCTCTTTGGATTGACTATATCGATCCCGGCTACACGCTTTGCATGAAAGTGCGGCAGGAAATACTGAAATACCAGGCCGAAAAAGGCCATGAACCCGAAATTATTTTCTTAAAAAACCATGGCGTCTTCGTTGCCGCTGATGACCCAGAAAGGATAGGCGCGATTTATGATGATATCATGACTAAACTCCGCACTCATTATGCCCAGGCAAACGTGTCAACAACACTTAAGGTTGAGCCCTGTCCGTCAGACGCTGAATTGGAACCGGCAAAAAAGAAAATTTCTGACGCCCTGCAGAACGACCGGTTATCCATCGACACCTGCGGGGCATTCGACGTCGCCAACGGTCCTTTATCACCCGATCATATTGTTTATTCCAAATCCTACGCATTAGTTGAGCAGCCCACCAGAAAAGCGGTAGAGATCTTCAGGGACAAACACGGTTATCTGCCGCTGGTGTTCGCTTTTGACAAGGCGGTGTTCGCTGCCGCAGAAACTGAAACAAAAGCATCCCTGGCTCTCGAACTGGCTCAGGACGGTGCATTGGTAAAGCAACTTGCCCAGGCCTTCGGAGGGATTGAGTATATGACCCACCGCGCCAGTGAATTCATAGAAAACTGGGAAGTCGAATCCTATCGAAGCAAACAGATTAAATAAAAGGAATCAGAGATGGCAAATAATTCAGCCTTGTAGGGTGGGTAACTTGTTACCCACGCGGTTGTCTGGTTGGTTGAGTGATAAATATAAATTTATAAAAGGAAATCAGAAATGGCAGATAATTCAGTCGAACAAGCTTACGCATTAGCAAAAGAATCCTACCAGAAAATCGGTGTCGATACCGATAAAGCAATTGATCGACTTAAAGACATTCCGGTTTCAATTCATTGTTGGCAGGGAGATGATGTAGCTGGTTTTGAAAAACCCGATACCGTCCTTGAAGGAGGCGGTATTCAAGCCACGGGAAACTACCCCGGCAAGGCCCGCAGCATAGACGAGCTTCGAGCGGATTTCCAAAAGGCCCTTAGCCTGATCCCGGGAAACCACAGACTCAATCTGCACGCCAGCTATCTGGACAACCGCGGAAATTTCGTGGATCGAGATGAGATTGCTATCGAACATTTTCAAAGCTGGATCGACTGGGCGACCGACCTGGGCATCGGTATGGATTTTAATCCCACATATTTTTCTCACCCCAAAGCTGCGGACGGTTTTACGCTTAGCCACTCGGACAAGGGCATTCGCAAGTTCTGGATTGAGCACGGCATCACCTGCCGTAAGATCGCTGCCGAGATGGGCAGACAATTGAACAGTCCGAGTGTGGTAAACTTCTGGATTCCGGACGGCTACAAGGACATCCCTGCCAATCGCTATTCGCCCCGCGAAAGATTGACCGAATCTTTAGATGCGATTTTTGCTGAGCAAATCGATCCCACCCTTGAATTAGACGCCGTCGAGTCGAAGCTTTTCGGTATCGGTGCCGAAAGTTACACCGTCGGTTCACATGAGTTTTATACCGGCTATGCTGTCTCGCGGCAAAAACTGCTCTGCCTGGATGCCGGCCATTTCCATCCCACCGAACAGATTTCCGACAAAATCTCAGCTTTGTTGCCTTACGTGCCCGCGCTGCTGCTTCATGTCAGTCGGCCCGTACGATGGGACAGCGATCACGTCGTAATTCTCAACGACGAACTTCAAAGTATTGCCAACGAAATCATAAGAAGCAACCAGCTTGATAGAATTCACATCGGTCTGGATTTCTTTGACGCCAGCATAAACCGCGTCGCCGCCTGGGTCATCGGCACCCGTTCCATGATTAAAGCCCTGTTGATTGCATTATTGACGCCGCCAAAAATCGCCAAACTGGAGGCAGACGGAGATTACACCAGCCGTCTTGCTTTGCAGGAGATATACAAATCACAGCCTTTCGGGGCGGTATTGGATTACTATTGTCTCCAGCAAAACGTCCCGGTTGAAACCCAATGGCTCCAGCAGATAAAGCATTACGAAGAAAATGTCCTCAGTAAAAGAGTTTGATTCTAAATTATTGTATCCAAATTTCAGGGAGGCCATAAATGGCTAACGAAGAAGAACAGACACAGGCAGGTATTGCCGACGAGTTTGAACGGAAACCGGTCCCTCAAAACGCTCTTCTGGGCTTTAAGAGTTTTGTCGGGATGTACGCGGGAGAGCATTGCGCAGGCACCGAATTGATGATCGGTCCCTTATTCGTTGCTGCCGGCGTAAGTGCTTTCGATGTGGTAATGGGTTTGATCGTGGGAAACGCCCTGGCAGTCTTGAGCTGGATATTCTTGTGCGCACCAATCGCCACCAGGGCCCGGCTGACCTTGTACTACCAACTGGAAAAAATCTGCGGACGCAAGCTGGTTATCCTGTATAATCTGGCTAACGGAGTAATGTTCTGTTTTTTGGCTGGGGCAATGATTACGGTTTCAGCAACCGCGCTGGGTGTTTGGTTTGATTTCAAAATGCCCGGTCTTAACGATCTCTATCCCAACAGCGTCGGCTGGGTACTGGCCGTTCTCGTCGTCGGATGTCTTATCTCCGTCGTTGCCGCTTACGGATACAAGACCGTTTCAAAGTTCGCCAACATTGCCGCACCCTGGATGGTTCTGGTTTTTCTCGCTTTTGGTTTGATCGGGCTCAGAGATTTCATCAATGACACCGGCACCTCCATCAATTCTATTGGAGATCTGTGGGGGATGGCTCAAACGCACATCTGGAAAGGCGGCGATCCTTTGCCCGGACAGGTGAAGTTTACCTTCTGGCATGTAACATTTTTCGCATGGTTCTGCAACATGGCTATGCACATCGGCATGTCCGATCTTTCCGTTTTCCGTTATGCCAAAAAAAGCTGGTATGCAGTTGCCTCAGCCGCCGGTATGTATGTCGGACACTTCATGGCTTGGCTGAGCGCTTCGATACTCTATGCCCACCAATTACATCTCGATTCCACCAACACCGACGTATTGCCGGGGCCGCTGGCTTATAAGGCCGCGGGTATTGCCGGGCTGCTCTGTGTGATTATCGCCGGATGGACCACCGCAAATCCGACCATTTATCGCTCCGGTCTGGCGTTTCAGGCGATCATGCCCAAAAAATCACGCTTTGCCGTTACCATGATGGCTGGAGCAGTGGCCACGCTGGCAGGTTTGTTCCCGGCTATCGCCATGAAACTGCTAGGTTTTGTGGCATTATACGGCATGTTGCTGATGCCTATGGGGGCGGTGGTTTTTGTCGATTTCTGGCTGATCAAAAAACTTGGCATGAAGAACAATTTCGCCGAATTCAGCAATAAAAGCTTCAACTGGGCCGCCGGTTTTACCTGGTTTGTTACCCTGGCAATCTGCTGGTGGCTCGTCCAGAATGCCGGTGTGCAGATATACTTTGTCAGTCTCCCGGGATGGTTTATTGCTGCGACTTTGTATCTGCTCCTTTCATATTTCTATCAGCGACAGATATATGATAATAACAAGTACAGGGTTTTCTTACAGGTTATAAGCTGGGCGGCTTTGATAGTTCTTGTGGTTTTTTCCGGGCTTTACTCATCCGGTGTAGCAAAACTCGAAAACGTAAAGACCGTTTTCTGGGTTGTTACTATAGTTTGGTTTGTTTCTGCCGCCTTGTGGATGTGGAATAATAGCAAGGAACAGAATGACAAATGATTTAAGCATAGTTTGTTCTAAAAAATTCAACGAGGTAAAGCTAATGATTTTTTATTCAAGAAACAGAAGTAATCTCACAATGACTATTTTTTCAGTTGCCCTATTGTGCTGCTTGATTTTTTGGGGTTGCAATAATGGCGTTAATTCCGGGGCTCCTGATGCCGGGATAACGGTCGACAAATTGCGTTGTGAATACCATTCGGCACCGTTGGGTATTGATGTGGCAAAACCGCGCTTAAGCTGGATTGTCCAGTCTGCACATCGCGGTCAGAAACAAATGGCCTATCATATCCTGGTCGCCGACAGCAAGGCCAAGCTTGACGAAAACACCGGTAACCTGTGGGATTCCGGAAAAGTCGATTCAGATGAAACAACCGGTATCGTTTACCGTGGTAAGCCACTTACCTCCCACCTGCGCTGTTACTGGAAAATAAAAGTATGGGACAAAGACGGTCAGGATTCAAAGTGGTCCAAACCCGCTATGTGGTCGATGGGACTGCTTAATCCAAATGATTGGCAGGCAAAATGGATTGGTTTTGATGCCCCGACACCGGTTTCTCACCAGGTTGCTAAAGATCCTGATTCCCCTGTCTCCCTCTCCGATTGTTCCTGGGTATGGTTTCCTCAAGGCAATCCTCCCAAAAGCGCCCCTGTTGGCACCTGCTTCTTCCGCCGGGTGTTCACCGTCCCCAACGATAAAAAAATCAAACAGGCAAAGTTGTATCTCTGTGTCGATAATGATTTAATCCTTTCCATCAATGGCACCGAAGTTACTAAATTCTCCGGCTGGGCTCCCCCGCGCTCTGTAGATGTGACCGAAAAACTCCAGCCCGGAACCAACATCCTGGCTATCGCTGCCCATAACGTCGGCGATAATGATAATCCCGCCGGGCTCCTCGGCAAATTGATCCTTGACTTCGAAACCGGTCCCGAACTAGCAATCAAAATAGATAAAACCTTCAAAGTCTCAAATGTACAGCACCCCGATTGGCATCTCCTTGCTTTCGATGATAACGATTGGCAACCTGCCCAGGAATTCGCCCAGGCGGGTGCCGCCCCCTGGGGTGATTTGGGTCATAACGATCTGGTTTTGTCTCCGCCGCCTTATTTACGCAAAACCTTCTCACTACAAAAAACCATTGCCCGTGCCACGATTTATGCTTCTGCACTCGGCTTGTATGAATTCCACCTGAACGGTCAGCGGGTGGGTAAGGACTATTTCACTCCGGGCTGGACGGATTATAACAAACGTGTTTATTATCAAACCTACGATGTTACCGATCTCATCCAGCCGGGCAACAACGTCCTCGGTGCTATCCTTGCCGACGGATGGTATTCCGGTCATGTTGGCTGGGGCCGAAAAAGAGACCACTACGGTGATAAACCCCGCCTCCTGGCCCAACTGGTACTTGAATTCAACGACGGTACTACCCAAACCATTGCCACTGACAAATCCTGGAAGGCCGCCTACGGCCCGCTCCTCGAAGCCGACTTTCTTATGGGAGAAACTTACGATGCCCGACTGGAATTACCCGGTTGGGACACCGCCGCTTTTAACGATTCCTCATGGAATAACGTTGACATTACTGAAAAAATTGATGTTCTGGTTCAAGCCTACCCCGGCGTTACCGTCCGAAATACCAAACAAATCAAACCTCTCCGACTCACCGAGCCTAAACCGGGAACTTTTGTTTTCGATCTCGGACAGAATATCGCCGGTTTTGCTCATCTAAAAGTAAAAGGCCCCCGTAGCGACAAAATCGTCCTGCGCTTCGCCGAAATACTCAATCCTGATGGTACTCTTTACACCACCAACCTTCGCCAGGCACGCTGCATAGATAAGTACATCTTCAAAGGCGACGGCATCGAAACCTTCCAGCCTCGCTTTACCTTTCATGGCTTCCGTTATATCGAGGTTACCGGATACCCCGGAACTCCTCCTCTGGATGCCGTAACTGGTATTGTCGTGCATTCGGACACTCCCGTGGCCGGTTCCTTCGCCTGCTCCAGTAAAATGGTAAACCAACTGTATAGTAACATCACCTGGGGCCAACGCGGCAACTTTATTGAAGTTCCCACCGATTGCCCCCAACGCGATGAACGTTTAGGGTGGACCGGCGATGCCCAGATTTTCGTCCGCACCGCCACCTGCAATATGGATGTTGCCGCATTCTTCACCAAATGGTTCGTCGATCTGGAAGACGCCCAGGGCCCCGAAGGCGACTTTCCCGATGTCGCCCCCCGCGTCGTTGCCACCGGTGGCGGTACCGCCGCCTGGGGTGATGCCGGCGTTATCTGCCCCTGGACCATCTATCATGTCTATAACGACACTCGCCTTATCGAAAAACACTACTCAGCCATGGTTCGCTGGATCGAATATCTCAAAAACAACAGCGTAAATCTCCTCCGTCCCGCCCAAGGCTACGGGGATTGGGTTTCCATCGCTTCCGATACTCCTAAAGACGTCATCGCCACTGCCTATTTCGCTCGCAGTACCCAACTTGTCTCTAAAATGGCCGCTGCTATCGGAAAAACCGAGGACGCAAAAAAATATGAGGATCTTTTCCAACGTATCAAACTCGCCTTCAACCAGGCCTATGTCACCGATGACGGCCGCATCAAGGGCAACACCCAGACTTGCTATCTTTTGGGTTTGCATTTCGATCTGCTGCCCGAAGATAAACGCCCCCTCGCAGCCGCACACCTTGTCGAAAGAATCGAAGCCAAAAATTGGCACCTCTCCACCGGCTTCGTTGGCCTGGGGCATCTGCTTCCCACCCTGACCGAAATCGACCGGAACGACGTTGCCTATCGTCTGCTGAATAACGAAACCTTCCCCAGTTGGGGTTATTCCATCAAACACGGCGCCACTACCATCTGGGAACGCTGGGACGGGTGGACCGAGGAAAAAGGTTTCCAGGATCCCGGCATGAATTCCTTTAATCATTATTCCTTCGGTTCGGTCGGCAAATGGCTTTTCAGCACCGTCGCCGGCATCGACACCGATGGGCCCGGCTTCAAACAAATCATCATCAAACCACAACCCGGCGGTAACCTTACCTACGCAACTGCAACCTATGATTCCATCAATGGCCCGATCGTATCTGACTGGAAACTGGATAACAAAAAATTTAAACTCAACGTAACTATCCCGGCTAATACAACCGCCACCGTATATATTCCCACCAAAAGCCCCGACGCCGTTACTGAAAGCGGTAAAAAAATAGAAAACGCCGAGTCGGTCAAATTTATTAAAACCGAAGCCGGCCATGCCGTTTACAAAATCGGTTCCGGAAACTATACATTCGAATCAGCCCAGTGAGGCTGGACTCTCACTTGCCCTGTGGAAAAACGTCAAGCGTAAACAAATGAGCTAAAATATTGAAAACGGTTTAATTGAAGGTGTTAAAATGGAAACAAATCTGACGATGCGGTTATTTTTTATTGTGGTCACTTTTTTAATTCTGGGTGGAATTTGTTTCGGGGATTCATCTGTATTTGACTTGAAATGTGAGTACAAAACCAATCCGATCGCCATTGACTCGGCAAAGCCCCGTATGAGTTGGAAGATCAGATCGTCCGAGCGGGCGGTGCAGCAGTCGGCTTATCAGATCCGCACGGCGAATAGTCTCGACGATCTGACATCTGCAACAAACCTGATCTGGGACACATATAAGGTTAAGTCCGACCAGTCAACACACGTAGTCTATCAGGGGCCTTCACTCTCGTCTCGCCAAAGAGTCTGGTGGCAGGTTCGCGTCTGGGACAATAACGGCAATGTTTCTAACTGGAGCACGCCGGCTTCCTGGGAAATGGGTTTACTTAAGGCTGAGGACTGGGTTGCCGACTGGATAGAACCTGAACTGAAAGAAGATGAGGCTGCTTCTAATCCCTGCCCCATGTTGCGCAAGCAGTTTGAAATCAACAAAAAAGTTAAGTCTGCTCGCGCTTATGTTACCAGCCGCGGTCTTTATGAAATGCAACTCAACGGTCAAAAAGTAGGCGACCAGGTGTTTACCCCAGGCTGGACTTCTTACCATAATATCCTGCAGTACCAGGTTTACGACATAACCGACATGCTCAAGCCCGGAGCTAACTGTGTTAGCGTAATGCTTGGCGACGGCTGGTATCGAGGCCGACTCGTATGGGAAAAATCCCGAAATTTCTTCGGTAAAAACGTTGCGCTGCTTGCACAAATCGAAGTGGCATATCAAGACGGCACCAGCGAAACCTTTATTTCCGATCGGTCGTGGAAAGCTACAACCGGGCCGATACTAATCTCGGATATTTATGACGGCGAAACCTACGATGCCCGACTGGAAAAAGAAAACTGGAACAATCCTGGCTATGATGATTCAACCTGGGCTTCTGTCCGCGTAGCAGATCACCAAAAGGATATTCTTGTTGCTCCTGCCGGGCCTCCCGTGAAAAAGATTGAGCAGATAAAACCCGTAAAAATTTTCACCACACCCGCCGGCGAAACCGTTGTCGATATGGGCCAGAATATGGTCGGCTGGATCAGGTTCAAAGTAAACGGACCCGCCGGTACTAAGGTTAAACTTGTTCATACCGAAGTTCTTGACGCCGCCGGAAATTTCTACATCGAGAACCTCAGGACCGCCAAACAAACCATTGAATATATTCTCAAGGGCCAGGGCGTAGAGACTTACGAACCAAAATTCACTTTTCAGGGATTCCGCTATGTTTTGGTCGAAGGCTGGCCCGGCGAACTTACCCTTGACAGCTTGACAGGCGTCGTCGTTCATTCCGACATCACCCCAACTGGTACATTCGAGTGCTCCAAACCCCTGTTAAACCAACTCCAGCATAACATTATTTGGGGCCAGAAGGGCAATTTTCTCGATGTCCCGACCGATTGCCCTCAGCGGGATGAACGTTTGGGATGGACTGGTGACGCCCAGGTTTTTGCTAGAACCGCCTGCTTCAATGCCGATGTAGCCGGATTCTACACCAAATGGTTGGCTGACGTCGCCGCGGATCAACAGCCCAGCGGTGCCGTGCCCCACGTAATTCCAAACGTGCTCTCGTTGGGCAAAGATACTGGAGCTTCTGCATCGGCAGGCTGGGCGGACGTAGCCGTGGTCCTTCCCTGGACGGTTTATCTGTGCTATGGAGATACACGCATCCTCGAAAAGCAGTATCCCAGCATGAAAGCGTGGGTCGATTACATCGCTGTAAAAGCTGGGGACAATCTTTTATGGGAAAACGAACATACCTATGGTGACTGGCTCGCTTTCAGCACTAACCGGTCGGACTATCCGGGCGCAACAACGGCCAAAGACTTCATCAGGCAGGCATATTTCGCTCGAAGTACCGACCTGCTTCTGCGTACCGCCGCTATCCTCGGCAAAACAGATGACCAAAAGAAATATTCACAGTTACTTGCGAAAGTTAAAGAAGCTTTTCAGCGTGAATTCGTAACTCCTAACGGCAGGCTCTCCTCTGATACCCAAACCGCCTATTCACTGGCTCTCGCCTTTGACTTGTTACCTGATAACCTGAAGGACAACGCCGCCGAAAGGCTCGCCAAAGACGTTGACAGTTTCAGACATATAACAACAGGCTTTCTTGGAACTCCGGTCATCTGTCATGCTCTTTCCGAAAACGGCTATCTCGACCAGGCATATATGCTGCTTAACCGCGATAAATATCCCTCCTGGCTTTATCCCATAACCAAAGGTGCTACCACCATCTGGGAACGCTGGGATGGGATCAAAGCGGACAACTCCTTCCAGGACAAGGGCATGAATTCTTTCAACCATTATGCTTACGGCGCGATTGGTGAATGGCTTTATCGCGTTGTTGCTGGTATTGAGATTGATGAAATGAATCCGGGATACAAGCATATCATCATTCAGCCGCACCCCGGCGGGGGACTGACCTATGCCCAGGCCAAGCTGGAATCAATGTATGGACCAATCGAATCCGGCTGGAAAATTGACGGAAAAACCACAACCTTAAATGTCCAGATCCCGCCCAACACCTCCGCCACCCTGAGAATTCCCTCAGCCAACTTAAAAAACATTCTTGAACAAAACACAGAACTAAAATCGGCTCCGGGGGTATTAAAAACCTCCCAGGATGCCGATACCGCCGTCATCACCGTTGGATCCGGACAGTACTCTTTTAAGTTCACTAAGTAGTAGAAAAAATGCTGTAGAATCTTGATTCTTTGCTGCACGCTAACTGAAAAATCCTCGCGCTATAGTTGCAGAAAAACTGCAAAAGGTAAAATCATGTTTCGAAGAAAAAGAATATTTAAAATTATGCATCTGGGGAATCTCAGAGAAAATCCCTCAAAAAGTAAAATTGTGCTGTTCGTAATCACATTTTTGCTTGCCTTCCTTTTCATCAGCAGTACCACTCTCTTGGCAAAAGATCCCGCCGCGAATGAATATTACGCTAATCTTGATCTTCCCTCGTTTCGCTCTGCCCAGCCGATTTGGCCCCAGGGATTGGAATTGGAAATGAATCTTTTTGTAGGCTTTCGGACAGTTATTGATAAACCAAAATCCAAAAATACGGCTTTGCGAATCACCGGTTCTACACTTTACCGAATTTTCCTCAACGGAAAATTTATCGGCCACGGCCCGGCACGCGGCCCCCACGCTTACTATCGCGTGGACGAATGGGATTTGAGTAATGAAGCCTTCGCCGACGAAAATATACTGGCCATTGAAGTGGCCGGATATAACAGCAACAGCTACTATCTGCTCGATCAACCCTCATTCCTCCAGGCTGAATTAATTTCAAATGGTGAAATCCTCGCGTCCACTGCCGGTACGGGAAAAGCCTTTGAAGCCACCATTCTCAAACATCGCCTCCAGAAAGTGCAACGCTTCAGCTTTCAAAGGCCCTTTACCGAATACTATCGACTTAATAGTGATTCCGATGATTGGCGCTATAAAATAAAAGTTCCTTTCCCCTCCGTCGAGTGTTCTGTAGCTGGGGATAAAAAACTCTTGCCCCGCAGAATCCATTATCCGGATTTTGCGATTCGCCGGCCCAAAATGGTACTCTCCAAGGGCAAAATAATTCGTAATGTAAATGTGCCAAATTTGTGGAAAGACCGATCTCTGGTAAACATCGGGCCAAAGTTGAAAGGATTCCCCGAATCAGAACTGGATGTCGTTGTCTCTACGGAGTTGCAAAAAATCAAAAACGGTCCTTTTACGGAAATCAACTCCCCCTATCTGTCAGACACCGTTTTTACCCTGCCCGAAAATTCCTTTAATATCGTCGATCTGGGCATAAACCAGACCGGTTTCATCGGTTCTGAGGTTGAATGTGACCAAAACAGCAGGCTGGTTGTAGTTTTCGATGAAATTCTTTCCGGGCATGATGTCAATTTCAAAAGACTGGGCTGTGTCGATGCTGTCGTCTATGAACTCCAGCCGGGCCGCTATCAACTGGAGTCTTTTGAGCCCTACACGTTCCGCTATCTTAAATTGATCGTTCTCAAAGGCTCCTGTCGCGTAAAAAATATTTACCTGCGCGAGTATGCCAATTCGCAAACCTCCCACGCTCAATTTTCCTGCGACGATGTACGACTAAACCGGATTTTCGAAGCGGCTCGACAAACCTTTCGACAAAACGCGGTTGATATTTTCATGGATTGCCCTTCACGCGAACGCGCGGGTTGGCTTTGCGACAGCTTTTTTTCCGCTCGCGTGGCGATGGACCTCTGCGGCCACTCTACCATTGAAAAAAACTTCCTGGAAAATTTCCAGCTACCCGACAAATTTGAATTCCTGCCCGATGGCATGCTCCCCATGTGTTACCCTGCGGACCATAACGACGGCGTTTTCATTCCCAACTGGGCCATGTGGTTTGTGGTCGAATTGCAGGAATACCTCACCCGTAGCGGCGACCGGGAACTGGTCGATGCTTTAAAACCCAAAGTCTTCGCCCTGCTGGATTATTTTAAGCCTTTTCAAAATGAAGACGGCCTGCTGGAAAAGCTCAGCAGTTGGGTTTTTGTAGAATGGTCCAAAGCCAACGGATTTGTCCAGGATGTAAACTATCCCTCCAACATGCTCTACGCCGCTGTTTTGGAGGCAGCTGGTAACATATACAACCAGAAAAATCTGCTGGACCAGGCAGCGAAAATTCGGCAAAAAATCAATGAAAAATCGTTCGACGGAACTTTCTTCACCGATAACGCAATCCGAAAAGACGGCCAATTACAAAATCCCGGCAACCGTACCGAAGTGTGCCAGTACTACGCTTTCTTTTTCAACATTGCCACTCCCTCCACGCACCCGGATTTATGGCAAAAACTCACCAGAGATTTTGCCCCCAATCGTGACTCATCCAAAACCTGGCCGGAAATATTCCCCGCCAACGCTTTCATTGGCAACTATCTGCGCCTGGAATTGATGAGCCGTTACGGTTTATGTCAACAATTGAAAAATGAAATCGTCGATTACTTCCTCTACATGGCCGATAGAACCGGCACCCTCTGGGAAAATGTCGGTGCCAACGCCAGTTGTAACCACGGCTTCGCCTCGCATGTCGCCCATGTTTTGTATCGCGACATTTTAGGCGTTTACGAGATCAACTCTCAGCAAAAAATTGTCAAACTGCGACTCAGCGATGTCGGCCTCCTCCGGTGCTCAGGAAATATTCCAACCGAGCACGGCATGGTCTCCGTCCGCTGGCAAAAAAAAGACGACAACATCATATACCACGCCCAACTCCCCAAAGACTACCAACTAAAAATCGAAACTCTCGGCTCCATCAATGCCGTCCCTGCAGATTAATCCGGTTCAACAATCAAACTAGTACTACAACGCTACATAGCTGAATCACTACGAGTAATTGAAAGAGAATAAGCCCTGAAAGGGCGAAATAAACTAGCCCAGGGTAACGCCCTGGGATAGGAAGGTAACCTTCACCTTCCAGCCCTGAAAGGGCGAAATTGTTAATAATGTAACACATTGTAAACAAACAAGTTGCTTTCAAAGTATGAATCTTTGTAGCGTTGTAGTACTAGCTGAACAATATTTTCGCTATGATCGCAAACCCAGAATCGTTACCTGTGTTGCCCCAAACAGGCCAGGGTGATTCTAATCTGGTCGTAGCTTATTTCGCCCTCGAGATAATCGAAAATCGGTTTTAATCGTTCAGTTCCCACTTTCTCGGCGGCATCGGCAATACGGTGAATAACCTGCTCGTTATCAATCCATGGATAAGGATTGTCGATTCCTTTCTGTTTGATGTATTCCAGAAGGTATTTCACCGTTGTCGATTCTGCCCGGTTAACCGACTGGGCAACTTCCTTAATTGAAAGTTCCTGACTGAATAGATTAAAAGCATCACTTCGGGCTTTGCTGGGATTGCTTGGCACATCTTCCGCGATACACGTTTCAGCAGGTGTCTGGGCATCCATATCGACGCCGTTTGTATGGCAGTAATCCTTTATCACCTCCAGGATGTCTTGGCCGTATTGTTGACATTTCGTCTGCCCTACTCCGTTAACTTCCAGGAAACCTTCCAGCGTCGAAGGTCTTCGTCGGGCCATATCGCGAAGTGCCGCATCGCCAAAAATAACATATGCCGGAACATTTTTTTCTTGAGCAATCTTTCGTCGCGTTGTCCGTAATGACTCAAAAAGTCCCTCATCAACACCCAGCCACGAATCTCTTACAATTTTGGAGGTTTTGGTTTGCTTCTTTGCGGGTTTGAGCAGATCAGGCGACTCTTGCCCTTTTAGTACGCGCCAGCCTTTTTCGGTTACGTTCAGGACATTGTATTCGCCTACTTTCTGAATATAATTTTGGCCAATTAGTTGCCCGATCCAGTCGCGCACAATACGTTTTCTAAAGTCAGACAAAAGTCCGTAGGTGCTTAGCGTGTCATGGCCGAACTCCAATATTCGATGATCCCGCGAACCGGTGAGCACCAAGGCGGTGTAATCGCCCCCGAACCGTTCCTGCAAGCGTAAGATACAGGAAAGGATTTTCTGGGCAATTTCCAGAGAATCATCCATAGTGTCCAGTTGATCCAGGCACACATCACAAGCATCGCAACTTTCCTTACCCAGATCCTGGCCGAAATAGTTTAGAATTCCCTGGTGCCTGCAGGCTATCCCGGTACAAAAGGAATACATCTGGTCGAGCTTGTCCAAGGCGATTTGTTGTGCTTGTGGTTCCATATCACGCATGATGCTCTTCCATACGCCGTAGTCACCGCCCGAATAAAACAAACAACACTCCGCTTCCAGGCCGTCTCTGCCGGCTCGGCCGCTTTCCTGCTGGTAATGTTCCAGCGATTTTGGCATGCCGGTGTGGATGACGTAACGCACGTTCGATTTATCAATGCCCATCCCAAATGCCACGGTGGCCACAATGATATCGATTTTTTCATTGATGAAAGCTTCCTGGTTTTCCTTACGCTGCTCGTTAGCCATCCCGGCATGATAAGGAGCAACCTTGTAACCTTTGTCAGCTAATTGCTCGCACAAACTATCAACATCAGCCCGCCGAATGCAATAAATAATGCCTGACTCAGATTTGTGCCGATCCAGCACATCGCAAACCTGATTCAATTTGTTCGCCAACGGTTCGATTTTGTAATTAAGGTTGGCTCGGTCGAACGAACCAATTATTATCTCAGGATTCTCCAGACACAATTGTTGTGCAATGTCCTGGCGAACCTTTTCGGTAGCGGTTGCCGTGTAGGCATGAACCGCCATACCGGGAAAGGACTTTTTCAAAATCCCCAGTTGACGATATTCCGGGCGAAAATCATGACCCCACATGCTCACGCAATGAGCTTCATCAATAGCAATGAAAGAAACTTTGTTTTGTCGCAAAAAATCGATAAAACCGTTTGAGAAAAGTCGTTCCGGTGCCAGATAAAGCAGTTTAAGTTTTTGGTTGCGAATCCGCGCAATTACCGAGTTTCGCTCTTCGACAGATTGTGTGCTGTCCATACGCCCCGCGTCGATACCGCACTCAACCAAAGCGTCAACCTGATCCTTCATCAGTGAAATCAACGGCGAAATCACAACCGCCATACCGGACATCCTCAAAGCCGGAACCTGAAAGCACAACGATTTCCCACCACCCGTCGGCAGCACCACAATGGAATCCCGCTCGCTCCTGACGCAATGCATAGCTCGTTCTTGTAACGGCAGGAAAGCGTCGTATCCCCAATACTTTTGCATCGCCTGTTTAATTTTTGGCTGACTCCTTGTTAGTATTTCGCGGTTTCATCTACCATGTGCAACACGTAATGTTTTAATCCGTGAGTTATTGTAGAATACTGCAAAGGGGGTTTTGAATCAAAGGGTTTTTCTGGGTCGATGTTTCAGGCGGTTCATATTGAAACGCACTAGCATAGCCCGGACAGCATCTGCCCGACGGTTTGACTTGTGTTTCTCGTGGCTATTCTTTCTCATCCGCTGAAGGTGGATTACATTTTCTTTCATCCAACCTGCCGCGACCAACGCGAGCACGGCGGGAATCCAACATCCAAAGCTTGTCCTCGACCCCGATCGGGGACTAATAATTCTAATCCTCATCTTACTCAGTGGAGGTCTTCTTCATTATATTCAAGTCCTTCATGGTAAAATTTTTTTTGAGTTTTTTGCCCGCCGTGCAGCACCTGTCGCGGCTGGTCATCCTGTCTAAAAATATTAAATTCCCTGAGCTCTCTTACTGCTACCTGCCGCGAATAGCCCGTCTAGGCAGGCGGGCTTGCCCCGGCGGGCGTCGTCGCGACGGGTATTTTTT
>JAFGSR010000211.1 GCA_016934515.1 Sedimentisphaerales bacterium | reverse complement strand
TTGACACGCTATAATCGTTACATCTTACCTATCTTAACACCCAAAACCCCAATTTAGCGCCTCATTTTCAGCCACATAATGGACACCAGACATCCTGATATCCACCTGATTTCCCCGTTCATTTTCAGCCCATTATTGAACACCCCGCATCCAAATAATAGCCGATTTTACAATAGAGCAGCGAAGGAACGTAGCGTCACATCCCCACCGAGACCGCGGCGAGCTTAAAAGGGCGAACGCCCTAAAAAAAAGCCCTGGCAACACATTTCCCAGAGTATCTGTTCGGCTTACTCCGGTAATCCTGCGTTTGCTCAGGTGCTTTTGAGGCCAAATAAATTGTAAGTTAAATCCAGCTAATCAGTTATGACGCCGGCCGGCCGCGCTCAGCTTTACATTCTGAATCGCAAAACCTTGGTATTTTCCTTCGGCTCGACGGTGAACAAGCTCTCCGGCAGCTCCTGATCCACATCGATAACTTCAAGATGGCTGCGTAGCACACCGTTGGAACCGTATTCCTTCACATCGTAAAATGGCGTCTTGTCGTTGGCTTCGGTCCGGTTGTCAATGATGTATTCATAACGCCAGCCGTCACATTCGCAGGTAACCGCCCGACAGGGGATGCCTTTGTAAGTGACGTTCGTGCTGTTAATTACCTTACTTTCATCAATCCAGTCCCGAACGTATTTGTCATTATCCGAAGTCACCAGCCGCCCCAGTTGGCCAAGCATAAACATCTCTACCGGGCCCATCCCGGCTGCATTGGTAACCTTAAGGGTATTGGCGTGGGGATCGAGTTTGTATCTGCTGGTTTCATTGCTGGCCAGGATTAATCCGTTGCTAAATGCCATGCGGAAATTATCCGGCTGCTGCCACCACATCTCCATGCTGACCGCTTGATTACCACCACCGGGAGTGGTGAGTTTGAAATGAATGCTTTGAATCTGCCCCACGCGACCAACCGAATCCGCCCAGGCCGCCTGAGCCATAATCGAGCTTTCCACCGCTGGTTGGTTGATGGTCGGCGAATCGGTATTCACCATAAATATTGCACTGACAACGATTAACAGACAGGCCGCCAGAGCCAGCGCAGCTTTGAGGAATCGTGACGTACCAGCCCAACCCGAGCCCGTCGCAACTGCCGGGGTATCAATCTGCTGTTCATCCAGCCGGGCCATCAACTGCTCACGCAGAAAATCATGTCCCTGACTGAACTGTGCATAATATTGTTTTATCTGATATTCCTGACTCATAACTATCAGCCTCTGCCGCCCAATTTTTCGCTCTTCTCTTATTGATTTTCTCTCTGCTTGATGTACTTTTCGATTTTTTCTTTGCCGCGGGCCAACAACCGGTAAAGGCCTGACCGCGAAACATTTAACAATCTTTTGACCTCATCGACGTCTTCGCCCTGGAGATAATAAACATGCAACGCCAGCCGTTCCTGTTCATCAAGTTGCTCCATGGCATCGCTGAGGTATCCCAGCCGATCAATTTGCTCTTCACTTTTTTCGTCAACGAACTCTTCAGTTGTCTCACCCGCCAAAACATGGCGGTCTCGCGATCTGCTGCGAATGTGCTCCCGGCCGACGTTACGGGCGATACTGATAAGCCAAGGGCCAAAACTGCCCGGCTCCTTCAATTCACCCAGTTTCGAATACGCCCGGAGAAAAACCTCCTGGGCCAAGTCCTGAGCAACACTCAAATCCGCTGTATTATCGCGGCAAATCGCACGAACCAGCCTGGCATAACGATCATACAACTGACCGAAAGCCGACTTATCGCCATTTAACGTCCTGAGGACCAGATTGGAGTCCGAATCAGGCAAGAACGTTCTCCTGCAACGGCCCTCTACCTAAATAGTGGCCAAAACTGTAGTTCTGTCTCAATAAAACCATAACAATTGCCCATTCTGTAAAAAACTTTACCATTTGCGTGGTCAAAAAGCGAATTCGGCAGGAAATCCAGCCTAATTCGAATATTTTCCGCCGCCGGGGGCAAGGTTTATAAACATTTATATAGCAGTATTTTATATCGGTTCGTGGCCCTTTGCCCTTGACATCGAGGTTGCACAAATACTATACTGAAACCTGGTTGGAGCAGCTATCCCAGCTTGAGGCAGGATTTTTTTCGAAAAAACGTGATTTTTCCTGAAAAAAACACCTGAACTTAATTTTGGGTGTGGTTGAAATCGCAAAAAGCTGCATCACAGTCCTAATATAACTACCGCAATACGTTGCGGATAATGATGTTATGTTAGTTTTTCCCGGTTGACAACCGCTAATTTGAGAAACCGTCGGCTACCGGGCAGCAATAAGTGAGTGATTGAATATTTTTGGAAAATAAAAGAAATAATATAAAAGTCCATGAAGAAACCGCCCTGCTGGTCAGTCTGGCCCTGCCTAAAGATGAGATCCCCCCGAAAGATTCGCTGGCGGAGCTGCAAGCGTTAGCGGAATCTGCTGGGGCGGTGGTGGTTGGGCGGATTTACCAGAATCGGCGTAGGCCTCACCCGGCGAGTTACATAGGTCGGGGCAAGGCGAAAATGATTGCCGAAATTGTCGAGCAGCAGGAAATCGACACGGTTATTTTTGATGGGGATCTTTCGCCGGCGCAGATTCGTGAGTTGGAAGAGATTATCGATGCCAAGGTGATCGACCGCAGTGAATTGATTCTGGACATTTTCGCTACCCGTGCTCGCACTCACGAAGCCCGGCTGCAGGTTGATTTGGCGCAGATGCAATACACGTACCCGCGACTGACGCGGATGTGGAGCCACCTGGATACGGTGGTGGGAGCGTCGGCGGGCGGTATCGGGGCGGTGGGCGGCATCGGGACGCGGGGTACGGGTGAGAAGCAACTGGAGATTGACCGTCGAATTGTCCAGAAAAGGCTTTCGGTGTTGCGGAAGCAGATTGCGGAAATTGACCGGCGTAAAAAGCGTCAGGTGCGCAGCCGGGGTGAGCACTTTACGGTTTCGCTGGTGGGTTACACCAACGCGGGCAAAAGCACGCTGATGAATCTGCTGACGAACAGCGAAACTTATGTTGAGGATCAGCTCTTTGCGACGCTGGATACCAAGACCGCGCGGTGGGAGTTGGATGGTGATCTGCATGTGCTACTGAGCGATACGGTGGGCTTTGTAAGAGATCTGCCGCACCATTTGGTGGCATCGTTTCGGGCTACTTTGGAAGAGGCGATTCATGCCGATTTGCTATTGCATGTGGTGGATGTTTCGCATCCCTGGGCGGAGCAGCAGTTGCGGGCGGCACAGCATGTGCTGAATGAGATCGGTTGCGCGGAAAAGGATATTCTGCTGGTTTTTAACAAGATCGATAAGGCTTTGGACAAATCTAATTTTGACACGATGATGACGCTTTTCCCGGAGGCAATCGGGATTTCGGCACGGAAAGATATTGGCATCGAGGTGCTGCGGGCGGCGGTGATTAAGCGGGTTTCGGGGGAGAAAGTTCGTTTGCGGATTTGCTGTTCGGTGGCTGACGGGAGGGTTTCCAGTTTTATTCGGGCTAACGGAACGGTTCTGAAAGAGGATTATTCTGACAGCGTGGTAACTCTGGAAGTTATGATGGGCAAGAGACAATTGCCGGGTCTGGAGAAGCTGCGGCCGCAGTCGTGTGAGATTATTGCGACGGGGTAGAACAGCAAGATTAAAAATCAAAAATTAAATATCAAAATTGAGGTATCCGCCTTCGCATAAAGCTACGACGGGACAAGTCCGCCTTCGGCGGATGTTTGGTTTATTTTTAGTAATAACCGCGTGGGGTAAAACCCCACCCTGCGAGACTGAGTATAATTTTTATCTGGCAGCTTCCGCTGCTCAGCTTGTATGCCGAGTTCGGCTGTGCATAATTTTTATCCGGCAGCTTCCGCTGCTCA
>JAFGSR010000210.1 GCA_016934515.1 Sedimentisphaerales bacterium | reverse complement strand
TATCCAGATCATCCTGTTATCCTGTCAAAAATAATATTTATTCAGATAGACACCGATCAAAACAACCAACTTTTTTGGAGTTGAACCCGAAAATTCGAATTTGTTTGGGATTTCGATATTCGGATTTCTAAAAAAAAGGATTGGCGTATTTTTCCGCAGCCACCATAGTAATCGGACCATGCGCTGGAAATACCAGCGTCTCGTCCGGCAGCGAAAAAATGTGCTGCCGAACCTTCTCAATCTGCAATTTCGCATCCGCCGCTGAACTGGTCCCCCCTACCGAGCCACAAAACAACGCATCGCCGGTAAACACCGCGTTGCGACAGCAATAAGAAATTCCACCAGGCGTGTGCCCCGGCGTCGCTAGAGCCGTAAATGTCAACTGACCAACCTCAATTTTTTCGCCGCCGCTTAAAATCGTACTCGCCGCACGAACCTCATTTTTGCCGGCACAGCACTTGACCGAATATTTCTTTTGAATTTCACTCAGCCCTTCGGTGTGGTCCCAGTGCCCGTGCGTAAAAAAAACGTGACGCAAATTAATACTCTTCTCCGCTATAAAAGCCCCAATCTCTTCCCCGAATCCTCCCGGATCAATAAAAACTCCGATACCGGTTTTTCGATCAGCCACCAGATAACCGTTAATCGGATACCCACCCACCGTAAACCGACGAAAAATAATCTGTGCATCAATCATCATTCAAGCCTCTCGATATCAAGCCCCACAACGCCGTCCAGATTACCCGCCTGGTTAATATCGGTTTGATTGAAAACGGTCTCGCTGAAATTAGCGTTATGAAAAACCGCTTCCGGCAGTTGGCACATTTCGAACCGGCAATCAATAAACCGCGCCGCCCGGAAGATCGCTTTGCGTAAAGTACAGTTCACAAACCTAGTATTGATGAAAACCGACCCGGGAAAACGCACAAAATTAAACTGACAACCATCCAACACACAATCCCGCCAGACGCTGCCGATAAAAGCCGTCTCGGACATCCGCTGCCCAAACAACCGACAATTGTCAAAAACGCACATCCCAAACGACGCCAACTCCGCCGTCATATCCTGGAACGTGCAATCAACAAAATGACTTTCGTTAAAATAGCTGCTCGTCGCCGCCAGAGATTCCACCAGACAGTGCGTGTAAATACCGTTCTTACACAAACAATGATCGAAAGACAAATCCTTCAACTGCGAATCCAGCACCCGAAAATAATTAAATCGACAGTCAACCAGCTTCACCTGCCGCATACAACTGTGCAGCAGCCGCCAGTTAGACATGTCCCGCTCCTGACCGCTAAGATTCTCAACCGTCTGGTGCACAATAAACCGGCCAGGTACATATTGATTTTCCATATTCATCTCAACTGCAGTATAATATCACACTGACCATGAATCAAGAAACACCCAACAAATGGACCAGAAACGAGCTGAAAAATCCGCACCGGCTCACCGACAAATCCCGGCGGGTGCGCCAGATGTTCGACAGCATCGCCGGCACTTACGACTGCCTCAATCATCTGCTCAGCTTCAACCAGGACCGCTCCTGGCGAAAACGTGCCGTTCAGCTCGCCCAAATCCAGCCCGGCCAGGACCTCCTCGACCTCTGCTGCGGCACCGGAGACATGGCTTTGGAATTCATCAACAACCAACCGGCCTTGAAATCCGTCACCGGCGTCGATTTCTCCCAAAATATGCTGGAACTGGCCCAAAAAAAAACCAACAACCTGCTCGCCCATGACACCGGCGACCGATATAAGAACATCAATATCAAATGGTTACGTCAGGACGCCACCCACTTGAATCTGCCTGACAACCAATTCCACTGCGTCAGTTGCGTTTTCGGATTGCGTAACCTGCAGGATTTAAACGCCGGTCTCAAAGAAATCCACCGCGTTTTAAAGCCCAAAGGCACTCTTCTGGTTCTCGAATTCGCCCTGCCCAAAAATCCTCTGCTCAACTGGGCCTATCAGACGTATTTTCGGCTTGTATTACCCGTCGTCGGTGGTATCATAGCATCTGACCGTGGTGGTGCGTATCGATACCTGCCCGAATCCGTGCGGAGTTTTGATACCTCAGATCAGTTTTGCAGTAAACTACAGAAAAATGATTTTGAAGTGGTTCACACCGATCCCCTGAATTGGGGTACGGTTCAGTTGTACCTGGCCCGAAAGAAATCCGATATCGCATAAGCTGCTCGACAAGGTTGTGCCGTTATAAAAGCGGTTCAGGCAACAACGAATTTAACAAACACCTTTAATGGCTATAAATATTAAAAAATGGATATCGCGACTGTTCTCCAACGGGCCGACGATTGATTTTCCACCACGCCAGCGTTTCTTTTTCTGGGCAGGCAATCTGTTCCTCTATTGCCTGGTCAACATGTTCTATCTCCGCCTCAACACCGGAAACTGGTTTGACAATCAATACTCCTACACCACCCACAACCTGATCGATCAACTGCTTTCCCCGCTGAACATCTTCGAATATCCCACCTACATCATCATCGCCGGCGTTATCATGGCCCTGCTCTGCTCGGTGCCCATCCTTACCGCGCACCTTTACAACTTCTGGCACGCCATTCCTTTTGTGCTGGCCGTCTATTTTCTCGGACACAATCATGTCCTCTGCCTGTGCATTTTGGTTAGCTCCGCCGCAGCCGGCATGGAACTGATGCGCTTCAAATCCAAATTTATCGCCGCCATTCTCTGTCTGCTCCCGGAAATTTTATACTGGATAATTTTCAGCGGCAACAATCCCGAACAACACGTTCTTCGCTGGGCCGTCCTTTACGCACCATGGATACTCGCCTTTTTGGCCTGCATCGTCCTGATCGGAACGGTTATCGCTATCGGCCATTTCGGCCGCTATCGACCCGGCGTGCTCACTCCCACTTTCGGCATCTTCCTGGCCGGCACCGTCTTGCTGTTTCACTTCAGCATCGGCATGAACGAACGCGATTTCCAGGCGGATGTCTTCCGCAACAGCCCGGCTCAATTAAAAGTCCTCAACAGCGAATCCATAGTGATTGCCGTTGATAAAGAGTTGGCCCAAATCCTCAAAAAAGACCCCAACTACAATCCGCAAAACACCAGGGATATTTTGCTGCTGGAATGGCACGAGGCTTTTAGCAACGATTTTTTGCAGGATCCGGAACTCCCGGCCAAACAATACTATCTCAGCCCCGCCGAAGAACGCGCCGCCAATTATGTCCGGTCCCTGGCCCACGCCACCAAACAAATCACCAAATTCAAACAACTCTATCCCCGCGACCAGCGGGTTGCCGATGCGATTTACTACCTGGCAATGCTCACCGATTGCAAACCCGACCGCCGCGCCCTGCTCAACGAAAACCTCTTACGTTTCCACTTCGATCTGCCTTCCGCCGATTCCCAACCGCTCTGGGACGAACTGCTCAGAAAATTCGGTAAATCCTCCTGGAGCATCGAAGCCCGCTGGCGTCTCGCCCATCTGCTCGCCGGAACCATCCCCCAAACCCCCACCGAATCTTTCCAGTTCGACCAGGCCCAAAAATTATTGCTCGATGCCCAAAACCTTTGCGAAGAACGACTTTTGCAGCGGCGTAAACTCGCTGACCCCAGCCGCACCAGCAACTCTTGGCTGGGTGACATTTTCCAAAAACCACCTCGGGCCTTATCCCTGGAACAGTTATCTAACTTGCAGATGCGCATCGCCCAAACGCTCATGCTCATCGACCAGGAAAACCGCACCGGACACCTCACTCACGACAAACGTCTGGCCCAATTCGTTCGTCTGGATCGCCGGCAACCCGATTACGAAAAAAACCTGCAACTGCTTCTACAGAATTCCCCTCAACCCGACCCCCTCATCGACAACATCGAATTAGCTCAAGCCAATCTGATTACCGACCTCGACGAAAAAATCGTCCGACTGACGGATTTATCCCGCCGCTACCAGGACCGCGACGGCGGCGTACAAGCCATGCTCGAACTAGCACAAACCCTGCTCGAAAAACGAAACCGCTCCGAACATCAGGGCGACCGCGAACTGCTCCTCAGCCGCTCCCACGAATACCTCCAAAAAATCATCACCCTCCGCCCCAACTCCCTCCCCGCCAAATTCGCCCAGGAACTCCTCCGCCGCTCCCAACAAACCGAATAATCCATCCCAAGACACATTTAATCCCACATATATTCCCCCAGCTTTCTATACCGGCCCTAAAGCAGTACGCATCAGGTTGCGTTGATCATCATACCAGTCTGCGTATTGGGCACCTGCCAAAAAGTCGTCATGTGCCCCCCCAAGCAACTCTTTCAGCGCATTACGCATCTTCTTGAGCTGGGGTAGGTCCTTTTGGTCCAGGACAAGATTATTTAACTGGTACGGATCGCTCACGTTGTCATAAAGCTCTTCTTGGCCGGTTAGCCACTTGACGTAAGTGAATTGCTTTGTCCTGACACCTCTCCACTCCGGCCATAACGTTGCCGTTTGGAAATAGTCCCAATGCGAAACATAATTCATCATCAGCACTTCATCGCGATTGACCTTGCCTTTGCCCAGAACAACTTTGCTTAGATCGGTACCGTCGCATGTTTCGGCAGGCGATAACCCCAACATCCCGCACAAAGTAGCCATGTGGTCCATCGGACTGTAAAGCTCGTCACTGGTGATCCCGGCGGGAACCCTGCTCGGCCAGCGAATAATAAGCGGAATGTTCACTGACTCGGCATAAGGTACCATCTTATTAACTCGGTCATGCGATCCATGCTGCTCACCATGATCGGCGGTGAAAACCACAATGGTATTGTCCGCAAGACCTGAAGCGTCGAGGTACTTCATGATTCGCCCGACATTGTCGTCCATATTTTTCGCCATAGCGTAGTAGCAGCGGGCTGCAAGCGGCTTCCTCCTGCGCGGATGCTTTTCATTAACGTTCGGGGACCAATGCAGTTGTTCAGGAATCTTTTCCAGGTAACCTGCAGGTACATGAGGGATTCCAAATGGTGGATGTGGGGGATGAGGAGCCACCATTAAAAAGAATGGCTTGTTTGAATCCTTGTTCTTTTCCATGAACTTTATCGCTAAATCAGTTTCGCCATCGGTTTCGTAGCCGGGCATTACAATTTTTTCAGGTTCATCCCGGTAAAACCACCAGTTTTGAAAAGTGGTGTGAAAGTTAAAAGTCTCCCAATGGTCATATCCCAGCCGGTTCTCGCCGGGGGGCGTGAATTCCGTATTTGCATTTTCTTTGGCGTAGGCCTGAATAGCTTCTTTATTGGGTTTATACTTGCCTGCCTTCTTAAGTCTTCCCGCCGACAGATGCCATTTACCGATAAAGCCGGTCTGATAACCTGCATCTCTGAATATATGTCCGATGCACCTTTGCCCGGGATTGGCTTCCACCCAATTCAGCACCAGCCCCGAATGTGTCGGATATCGGCCCGTCTGAAGCATACCCCGAAAAGGCGTACAGAGCGGACAGGTCGATGTAGCATTAGTAAAACGCACCCCCTGCCTGGCCAGCAGGTCGATGTTGGGCGTCTCAATATTCTTGCCCCCATAAATGCTGCATGCGTCAGCGCGAAGCTGATCGTCGAAAATGAACAAAACATTCGGCCGCTGAGTTTGTGCCGAATCCTCCTCTACCGACAAACACCCCGGAACCAGCGCAGCTATTGAAGCAGCACCCACGCCCGCTGCCTGTAGAAATTGACGTCGATTCATTGACCACCGAATTTCCTTACTGTTACGCGACATGTGCAACTCTCCTCATTTAATGGCCTTTTTTAACTGCCCTTGAGCACCTTTTTCAATACTAAAAATGTACATGACTCCATAACATTATCTTTTCGAGAAAACCACTAAAAAACAAAGGCAACCTCTAAAAATTACCTTTTCAGAGCCCCAACCGTAAGGGAGGGGATTAAAAACGTTGGTTTTTTGTTCGATAATTGAATTTTTAGAAGTTCACATAATATTATTCAGTCTGACCGACTTTAGGCCGATAAGTAACATAAATATCTACCGTGTAAAAAAATTACACCTCTTTATGGATATATTAAAAATGAATAGTTCCGTAGGATGGGCTTCAGCCCATGCTGATCAACTGAAAAATCATATAATTTAACAGGACAATTTTGGAGGTACAGTCATGCAAACCCAAAAAACACCCAAAAGAAACCTTTTCCTTATTGCTTCGGTGTTGTTCACTTTTGGCATACTATTAACGCAGACTTTGTGGGCACCTCCGCCGCGTCCTCGTCCGCGTAGATCAGCACCGCCCAGAATAGCCAAGCCCGCAAAAATTCGCCCCAAAGCAGCCAAACCCTTACCAGCCCGCGTCAAACCAGCGACAAAAGCTCGATACGTCCGCCATAGACATTATTGGCACCCACGATATAAATATACTCCCAAACGTACCAACTGGATCTGGAAGAATCTGGGATACCGATACTATCTCGGCGGAACTGAATACGTTGTTGTTCCCGACACCAAAACCGAAACGGTTGTCATCGATAACACAACCACAACACCGCCCGCCGTGGACCTGAAAAATGACGAAAAAGCTATTGAACGATATGAACAAATCCAGGAATTGTTCGAATTAATTTATGAATGGCGCACGCTAAACGAATCCCCGGATTTGCACAATCGGCTGCCGGAGGAAAATGCCACACCGGAACAATTAACCACTCTGGAAAAAATCCAAACACTAAATCAGCAGTTCGATCAGGTATCACGCCAAGCCATGGCTGAAATCGCTCTCGGAAATCCCGCCGATAACCAACTAGAATCCGCCAATAAGCATCTTACCACCCTAATCGAATCAGTCGAATCTCTACCTGAAATCACTGATTCTACACCTGAATCCAAAGATTAAAACATTCTTGGTAGGGTGGCCCTCGCCCCACCAATTCATTCGGGAAAACCAGGGAATACTCGAGAGTTTAAAATGTAACGGACACCTTTAATTACTCCGGACACCTTAATTCCTCACGCCCAATAACTCCTCCGCCGCTCACAACAAACCGAATAAAAATATCTACCTATCAAACTTAGTAGTAGATTGTACAATTTTTTGCCAGAAAAATGGCTTCTGTCTAACATAAAAACATTTTTTAAACTTGTTTAACTGCATTTGACGAAGTAGAATTATAGTAGTTTTCCTAATACTACAACGCCATTTAGATCTTTTTGAGGTTCTGAGGCTCCGTTATCAGTATCAAAAACGCGGATTTTCAGTCCAAAAACAGCGATGTGGCGTTGTAGTACTAAGTATGCATGCCTATTAAGTTTGTGAGAGGTAGTTAATGGCAACGGCTCAGCAATTAAAAGCTTTGATTGAAAGCTACACAGAACACGATCCCGAAAGGTTTTTGTCTGTTGCCAGTCAAATAGCTGCACATGCTGCAAGAGCTGGAAAAATTAAGCTATCAGATGAATTATGCAAACTCATTGAAGAGGCCCGCAAAAAACAAAACAAACAACCATTGCTGTCTCGGTCTATACCAATTGCTCAGCCCTCCGGTGATTTAAGTGGCCTTTTCTCTGCATCCTTTCCGAAAACCAGACTTTCTGATATGGTTTTGGATTCAGAACTTAAGCAACGACTAGAACGTGTTATTTTTGAATACAGACAGGTCGACAGATTACATTCACACGGCCTTTCGCCACGCCGAAAACTCTTGCTTGTGGGTCCTTCTGGTTGTGGTAAATCAATGACCGCATCTGCATTGGCAGGAGAACTTGAACTGCCTCTATTAACCGTTCAGTTTCATATTTTGATCACTAAATTCATGGGTGAAACAGCCGCAAAACTAAGGCTCATTTTTGAATCAATGAAACAATCACGTGGAATTTATCTTTTTGATGAATTTGATGCTATAGGAGCTCACAGGCATACGGGCCAAGATGTTGGAGAAATCCGAAGAGTCCTTAACTCATTCCTGGTTTTTTTAGAACAAGATGATTCTATGAGTATCATAATTGCCGCCACCAATCTCGAAGATTTCCTTGACAATGCTTTATTTAGGCGATTCGACGACACATTAAGATACAATATTCCTACTCCATCAATGACTCGCCAATTAATCGAAAACCGTTTTAGTAATTTTTCAATAGTTCGCCTTAACTGGAATCTTATTCTTGAATCTACTAAAGATATGACACATGCGGATATCGTAAAGGCTTGTGAAGATGCTGCCAAAGAAGCTGTTCTGGATGAAAGAAAAAAAATAATTAGCACTGAATTAAAACAGGCGTTGACACAACGTCGTCGCCCCATCATTAATTCTTAGGAATTTAATATAGGGAGGGTTTAAGTGCCACAACACAAACACATCATTGTCGTAGAGCCAGGCCAAGAAAGGAATTATACCGCGACAGGTAGAGGTGGCGGTGAATTTTCTAGTCCGCCGCGAGACCGCCGAGCTCATGCAGGAAGATTACTTGATGCTGTCGATCAAGCAAAAATAGAAGCAAATAACAAAGCGGAAGAAACGGGACATTTTATTCATGGAATTTGTTTAGAAATTCTCGGGGAACAAGGTTGTAAACTCAAGATCGAAAGCCTTGAACACATCAAATCTGGTATAGAAGTTCGTTCTGTTAAACGTATAGATAATCTATATCATGCAACGATTTACGTACCTGAGGGTAAACTTGAAAATTTTGTCAGAAAGATCGAGAGATATAAAACAGAAAACAACACGCGAAGCGGACGTCCTAAAAATGAAGACCTCATAACCGGAATTAGCGATATCAGGTTCCCTGTTTTACGTTCTTTTTGGACAGACGATGAAAGTCTGTTTCCAAATTTAAATGACGAAAGAATCTGGTGGGAAGTATGGATACGGATACCTTCCGAAAATCCCGATGATGCTTTTACCTCATTTGTCGCTACAATGGCAGATTCAGATCTTCGTATAAGCCAGCATGCAATCAAATTCCCTGAAAGGCTTGTTTTTTTGGCTCACGGTTCAGCCCAGGATTGGACAAGGGTATTCATCCCTCTTCTGGACCGTATTGCTGAGTTAAGAAAAGCCAAGGAAATTCCAACCGAGTTCCTTCGTCTTAGTCCTCGGGAACAGATGTTATTTGTAGAGGATTTAGCTGATCGAATAGTTACACCTAACCTAAACGCTCCGTCTGTGTGCTTATTAGATTTTGGAGTTCATACGGCTCATCCACTTTTGGAACCTCTTATTAATCAAGGCGACGCACAAGCATTTGATTCTGAATGGTCTATAGTTGACCACGAAGAATCACATGGCACTGAAATGGCTGGCCTTGCGATGTTTGGGGATAAGCTACCCGAACTTTTGTCAAATAATAATCCTATTTACTTAACACATTGGCTGGAGTCGGTTCGAATGCTTCATCGTCAGCATCCCCATTCAGAGGAGGCGTTTGGGTATGTTACTCAGTCAAGTTTAGCAAAAGCCGAAATACAAGCAGCACAACGTCGTCGTGTCGCTTGTCTGCCAGTAACAGCAATTGATAATGGCCGTGACAATGGTCGCCCATCTTCTTGGTCTGGTGCTATAGACCAGCACGCTTCAGGGAAAGATGATAATTATCAACGACTTTATGTTATTGCGGCAGGTAACACACGGAATATTATGATAGATACTGAATATAGTTATCCGATTAGTAACCTTGCAAATGGTGTTGAAGATCCGGGCCAGAGTTGGAACGCCTTAACTGTAGGTGCTTATACAGATCGCGTTCATATTCGTTCGAATGATTTCGATGGATATCAGCCATTAGCACCCCAAGGGGGATTATGCCCGACAAGTCGAACGTCATATTCATGGGAAGATCGTGATTGGCCAATCAAACCAGATATAGTAATGGAGGGTGGAAATTATGCTAGATCACCCTCTGGCACTGTCGATGGTTGTGATGATCTTTCACTCTTGACTACCACCCTTGATGCAACTGGCCGTTTGCTCACGTGGTCAAGCGACACTAGTGCAGCCACCGCTCAGGCCGCCCGCTTAGCAGCAATACTCATGGCAGATTACTCTGACCTTTGGCCTGAAACTATTCGCGGACTCATGGTTCATTCTGCAGAGTGGACAGGTGAAATGAACCGACAAATACCGGGTGATCTTGTAATTGACAGACATAATAGGCTCCGCTGTTTCGGCTATGGTGTTCCTAATCTTGACAGGGCAAGATATACCGTTGAAAACTGCGTATCACTTGTTCATCAGGGATTTATTCAGCCATACAAACTTGATGGTACGGTTGCCAAGACCAATCATTTCATGCTACATTCGCTCCCTTGGCCAGTAGCTGCTCTCGAAAAATTACATGAACAAAACGTTACTGTAAGGATAACTTTGTCATATTTCGTTGAGCCAAGTCCTGCCGGTCGAGGCTGGGGAACAAAATTTAGATATGCATCGCATGGTTTACGCTTTGCATTGAGAGGCCCTACTGAAACAGAATCCCAATTCAGGCAGAGAATAAGCAGTCAAGAGTGGGAACAAGACGAAGATCGACCTTCAACAAGTGACCCTATCAAGTGGTCTATTGGCTCAAACCTGAGGACTAAAGGTTCTATTCATTGTGATTGGTGGACAGCATCAGCGGCAGATGTTGCCCGATGTGGTCAGGTTGCTGTATTCCCTGTTTCAGGCTGGTGGAGAGAGCGAAAACATCTTGGTTTCGTCGAAAAACAAAGTCGTTATGCTTTGATCATTACGATTAGTACACCTGCCACTGATATTGATCTTTATACTCCAATCGCTCAACAAGTTGGCATTAGCACCCCCATATAATTTTTATAGACCTTATATTCCTGTTTTACGCTAACTGCTAAATAAATAAAGGAAATATCAATCACTACACTTCCCCACCGCAGGAATATTGCATTTCCTTCCATTCAACCTGCCGCGACCTGCTGCGACTAGCGAAGCATGGCGAGCGGGCGCTGGCACGGCGGGAATCCAAAATTCAAAACTCAAAATCCAATTTTTAATCCCCACCACCTCAGTATGAATTAAAATCATAAAAAAACAGTGTAAATCCTTGTCTAATAAAAATTTACATTAATTTTCTCGACAAAATCCCCCGAACCAAAAACCCGACATCTATCATCCATATTCCATAATTTGTTTCATTCAGCAAAAATCAGTGTAAATCAGTGTCTAATAAGTATTTACGTGATTTTTCTCCGAAAATAAATGTGTCCAAAAGCGCGACAAGCACTTTTCCAAAACTCCCAACTTTCTCCAAAAAACCCCTAAGTTTCGTTA
>JAFGSR010000209.1 GCA_016934515.1 Sedimentisphaerales bacterium | reverse complement strand
ATTCCGCCGCGCCAGACCCAACGCCCGCGGCAATGCTCCCGGCAAATACGTCGCCATCTCATGTGTATGACAAATATCCGCCCGCTTCCGCAACGCCGGCGTACGATAAACAACCACCCCGTCAACCACTTCCCGCCCCGGCAATCCTCCAAATCCCATCGTCACCACGTCCACCTGATGACCCAACTGCACCAAATGACGGCACAACTCAAAGCTCACCGGACTGGCCCCGCCACCCACCGGCGGAAATTCATGATTCAGCGTTAATATCTTCATTCAGATTATTATAACCGACAACAAACCTTCTGATTAAAACAAAAAAACAGCACATAATCAGTTATCGGCCGTTATGCACTGTTTATTCGCTAATAAATTTCTTTTTTATATCAGTTGCTTTATTGACTCCCTGCCGCAACAAGCTCACCTTCTGCGTCGCCGCATCAACCCTATCGCCCCTAATCCCACCAATACCAGCGACATCGGTTCCGGAACAACTCTCGTAATACTCAGCCACCCCCCATAATCTTTAGCAATATACAAAGCACCATCCGGACCAAAAGTATGCGGCCCCAAACTGGACACCCCTGACTCATGCGCAAACAATGTGGCGTTACCTAAATCATCAACACGGTATAGAGACCATACACTCCCAAATTCAGACATACCCAATACAAACATATCCCCCCCAAAATACTGACCGCTTTTATCAAATTCAACCTCTAATACACCAACAATATCGTTTGTAAAACGACTTGGATTGCCCGATGTATCCACCCCAAAGACACCCGACCATTCAGGAGTACTTTGTGAATACGTACCAACATACATTTTGCCGTTATAACGTGTTCCTGGATCAAAATCTATTGATTTCGCACTGCCCCCTCCAATGTTATAAGGGAAATCGGAAAATTTCTGCGAACTTCCATTTAAATAGATTTTATCCATATGATCCAGAGCTGCGGTACTTGAATAGAGCAGATTGCCATAATTACCATACCTGTCCAGCCCTAACGCAATCGGCTGATTAGAATTGGAAAAATGGCTTACCCCACCACTCATATTCACCCTGACTACACCTTCTCCTACATCAGCAACATATAGATATTCGCCATAGCTGGTGCCACCACCCCAGACTATATTTTCAGGACTGTACAGCCCGACCGCAAATACATCACATGTCTTGTCCGGTTTTATTTGATATAATATCCCGTCATTTATAACTTCATCCGTTCCTCGATATGACAGATACAAATTCCCATTAGAATCAAATTCCACTCCCTGCAACCTGCCCTTGTTGGGACTTTGGGTCAACAAATAATATTCGCTGGAACAGCCTAGATCTTCAATAACTATTGCATCCGCAATACTACCGAACAATACTGTATTTACAAATCCAGCCAAAAACACCAACCACACTTTCGACACAAACTTACCTTTCATAGCTTTCTCCTTTCCAATAAACAGAGATTCCCTAAGAAAATCGGGGCAAAGATATCCTTCCCTTTCTCTTTGCCTGACAAACATACTGCTTCAATGAAAACTTAAGCTTTACGGAAATATAAGAATATTGTAAACAATTTGTATCGGACAGTCAAGCAAAAAAACTTGTCCGCCCCGAAAAAACCACCCCCTGCGCAAATGCTTTGCAATCAATTACTTAACGTACCCTGGTACTCATAAATATGCATCGGACTGTCCGCCGACAAAATCGGCTTATAATTTTTCATCACAAATTCCCGCAACTGCCCCATCGCTTCATGCCGGGCAACCTCATCCGCCGCCAACCGCCCCGCCTGCTCCTCCGACAGCGGACCACCCTGACGATCCTTATTTGTCATACAGGAAACACAATACTGCTCAATAAACTTATTCAACCGCGGCTGAAATCTCGTCAACTCCTCCAAACTCACATAACTGGTTGACTCGTTCCGTACCGACGGTCGCAAATCAAATACTCCCCGCTTCTTATCCCTCCAACGAGGCCACAAATCAAATACCGGATGCTGATTATACGGAAAATGAACCTTCTGAGAATCAACTATATATTTCGGCGGATCCAGTTTAAGCTCATCAACCAAATAACGCATCTGCCTCTTTAACGTCTCCGGCTCCGTAACATGCATCTCACTCTCAAATGCCTTCGGCACCGAACATAACCGCCCCGAACGAACATATATCCCCGGATACCACCCCCAAACATAAATCTTGTCATCCGGCTCGGATTTACTCTTCACAATATCAGCTATCTGCTCCCACACCGCCATACTCTGCCCACGTTGACTAACTTCCCGACATCTCTTAATTAAACCAAATCTTTTCTCGCCGTAATCGTTCCCCGTGTGTGCACTCTTTTGAATACCACCAAAAATATGACTGCACATCACCGCCATGCATATCAATCCAATCCCGCCCCCCGCCAGCCACCCAAACTTGTTAGCCGAAAGCTTCAGCCGCTTCGCATAAAGACCTATCACATAAGCACCCAGCATCGCTCCCGAAGCCGTCAACGGCAGATAATATTGCTCGTAGCTCCGCGGACTGATCCACACAAACGCCATATCCAGAATCCACCAGATACCAAAAAACAGCACAAATCGATCCACCCCACCACCTGCAACCGACACCGCTTGCTCGACAACTCCATCCTTCGCCGGCGCTTCACCGCCCTCCGCCGCCCCTTTTGCCGTAGCCTTACCCGACCGCTTCTTAAAACAGACCATCATCTTGACAATTCGAGCTACTATCGCCCCCAATGCCAAACTGATCGGCAAAATCAGCACTCCGTAAAATCGCATCACCGTCGGAAACTGCCGCCAAAATCCCGCCAGTTCGCGACTCCGTGCCACATAACTTTGGCTTTTTTTCTTTTTCTCTCCAGCCCCCACCGAATCACTTGACGACTGATCCTCGCCGGTTTCGCTCTTTGCCGCCGCTGCCTGCTCCCCTGCATCACCTTTCACCGGTGGTTCCGCTGCCGCCCGCGGCTTCTCAGTCGGCAAAATTGCTTTCCACAAAAAATAATAAGGCCGCTGCATCGGCACATCCCCCGCTGCCATCCAGATATTGATCGGCGCCACACTCACCACCGCCCCCACCAGCAGCAGCACCATATCCACCCCCACCTGCTTAACCGTCCGATGCCGGAAAATAGCCTGAAAAACCAAAAACACCCCTATCGCAATCCCCGCCGAAACACCCGTCGCCTTAAACAGCGGTGCCCACGCCGCCAACGCCCCCGCCGGCACCGCCCACCACCAGCGACCACCAACCTGACGAAACACCAAACAGCTCATCCCCATCAACATAAAAGCAATCATGTACTGCTCTTTGACATTACCGAACTTGGCAATAATCGGCGACGAAAGATACAACGCCGCCAAAAACACCGACACCGCCCCCGCCAGCCCCCCGTACAGCCGCCGCACCGCAAAGTACATAAACACCAACGCCCCGCCCTGCAACAGCATCTGTATCAACTTGGGACCAAATTCCGAAAATCCAAACAACCCCACTCCCAGCATATTCACCAGTAGCGTGCCAATCTGCGCGCTGGTTTTTTCCTCCACGCCGATCTGGGCACCCTCAAGAATGTGATACGCCGAATACACATAAGCACTGCTGTCGAAAGGCCCGGACGAATTGAACTCCACATATTTGCCCATCACAAACGGAACCGCCGCCGGCATCAGCGACAATAATACCAACCCCAATCCCATCAGCTTCACCGCTACTGAATGCCCTCCACCTCCAACCGCCAACTTACGCGTCTCACCCGCCGATCCAACCAACCGACCGGCTTTTGACTGAGGCTTGTGTACTTTTCTGCTACGCTTAACCAAAAACGGCACCTTACTGCTGGAATAATTCAGAACCTGCTACCCCGATGACTCAGAATCCTTTCCCTTTACCACAGGCTCAAAAATCTCCCGAATTATATACGTCGGCTTACCCTGAGATTCATGATAGGTCCGGCACATCATCTCCGCCAGCAAACCCATCAAAAGAAACTGTACACTCATAATTATAAACAACGTCGTCAGGGTCAGCAGCGGATTTTTATTCATAGACAAATGCGAAATATGAATAAACTTCTGATACAGCACTATCGCTCCGCTAACACACGCCCCAAAAAAACTCAACATCCCGAAACCACCAAAAAAATGAATCGGCTTGGTACTGAACTTCCCCAAAAATTTCACCGTCATCAAATCCAAAATCACTTTCAGCGTCCGACTCAATCCGTATTTCGTCTGACCTCGCAACCGATGTCGGTGATTAACCTCCATCTCCGTCACCCGCGCACCACTCCAAAACGCTATCGCCGGAATAAAACGATGCATCTCACCATACAGATTCAGATTCTCAATAACTTCTCGCCGATAAGCCTTCAGCGTGCACCCATAATCGTGCAGCTTGACACTCGTCATCACCCCGATAACATAATTGGCAATCCAGGACGGCAACTTCCGCGTCAACAGTGTGTCCTTGCGATTCTTCCGCCAACCGCTCACCACATCGTAACCCTCTTCCAGCTTCGCCACCAGCTTCGGAATATCCGCCGGATCGTTCTGCAAATCACCATCCATCGGCACTATTATATCTCCCCGCGCATGATCAAATCCCGCCGCCATCGCCGCCGTCTGTCCAAAATTCCGCCGAAACTTAATAATCCGCAAAAATCCATGACTCTTCTGCAGCCGCCGAAACTTCTCCACCGTATCGTCCGTGCTCCCGTCGTCCACTATTAGAACTTCATACTCCCGCTCCGACTGAGATATCACCGCCGATAACGCTTCCACCAGCGGCTCGGCGTTCTCACTCTCTCGAAAGACTGGTATCACCACAGAAATTTTCGCTTTAGCTTCCAAGAATATCACGCTCCGTATTCTGCCCTTAAACCCGCAGCTAACTCACAACCAATTCCCTTGCCAATCCCATCCTTTATTGGCCCCGACACAATCATCGGCCCGATAAATCAAATCCTGTCGAAAAACCAAACCAGACGCAACTATAGCACTTTTCAGCAGTTCCGTCAACATTCCATACCTGCTAACTCAAGTCGGCTATTTCACCCCCCCTGATAAAAAAGAAAAGGACAGCGCCAATTAACTAATGACGCTGCCCTTGATCGGCATTTTATCGCTTACCACAGCCTTTCGAAAAGGCACCATGTTTAGCGGATTACTTATTATTATCGGATTCTTCCAGCATCTTCCTTAGATATGAATTCTCCCGACGAGTGGCCTCCAGGTCAAATAGCAGATACTTAATACTCAACCGCAAGTAATCCAACGAATCCTGCAAAGACGAAACACTCTTCTTCAACTCCGCATGACGCAGCTTGGTCTCCTCTGCCAGCGACTCCAGCTTCTTCCTCTGCGACACCGGCAGCGTCCCGATCTCTTTGACTAATTCTCCCAGTTTCTGCTGAAATGTTGCTTCGTCCATTTTTTTGCTCCTTGGCATCGGCCCAATAGGCCTCAATGGTACTTCTCTATGTTTGGTTGCACGAGCCTCACTCGTTTCCTCTGCCAATTACCATCGCAAATACCGTGCCATAATCCCTTTACGTCTTGCCACCCTGAAAACTAACCCTAATTTCAGCCCTGTCAGCCCCTTACGAACCTTTTCAAATCCAATTCGCAGGCACGTAAGGTTTCTTTGGTTTTTACCGCTTGTTGACAAAAATAGACACCAACTCAGCTTCCCGTTTCTCACAATCCCGCTAATTGCTTTATTGGCTGACTCTTAACCTGCGTTGTCTGTTTACCACATCTTTTCCATCTGTAACTACTTACCACAAAGTCCGATATCCTTCTGCCCTTCCATTTGTGACTTCTGGAACGAATATCACGTTCCCAATGCCTTTGACGCATGTATCATTAATACCAATATTATTATAGTACATTTTTTCCGCCCAGGCCTCCGGTTTGCCTTTTTTTCTTTAATTTTTTTGCATTTTTTCCCGCATTGACAAACACCCACTTCTTCCCTTACAGTATCAAGGACCCATAACCATATACGGTCGAAAAAATTAACATTATTGGACGCTAACCATTGAAAATTGAATAGATAAAAACAAGCCTTCGTGTCAGTATTTACGCTGGGGCTTAAAAAATTTAAAATCCGTGTAATCCGTGGTTAAAAATCTCTTTTGTAATACTATCTTGTAATTCTTTGTTTTTTATGCGTGATTTTTATTTTGCCTTACTATAAATTGCGTTTTATCAATAGCTTATATTGATTTTTAGCACAGGCAAACTTACCTGCAAATTAATATAATTTTGTGAT
>JAFGSR010000208.1 GCA_016934515.1 Sedimentisphaerales bacterium | reverse complement strand
GAATCATGATAAAATACCCAACGGCACCTATTTTAACGACTCGAAAGCATTTTGCACGAAATATCGTTAATTTTTAGAGATACCCTTTAGCTGTAGAAAAAGATGAAACGAAACCTAAGCAGTTGGCTGTTATAAAGAAAGTGTCAAATACCAGGCTTGACGTCTCGGTTCTTCCAGAGATAGCATTTACCAGTATTGTTGAAGGGCATTTTGAAAATGATAAAACGTGGCAAAATTCAGTAGATATTATTGCTAATCATGGTACGTACAATCTGATTACTTTGACGATGCGGCTAAAAGGACATCCAATTGTTGATCCGCAGACCAAGGAGTTATTCCGCAAATATGTGGATTATGCGGGCGGCAAAGGTATTGGTGTCTTGCTTGATTTGGATCCTCGGCTGGCAAGAGAGGAGTTTTACCGTCGCTATCCGGACGAGATGCAAAAAGTCATAATTCTTAAGGAACTACCTGTTCAACAAACATCGACGGATTTTGAGATAAAAAGTTTTACCTGTGGCGACCATATGACTGGGGGCGGGGGCACTCCATATTTTCTTATGGCGGGTAGATTTGTCAAAGCATTTGCAGGAGATAAAAACGATAAAGGTGAAATCGTTGGTGAAACTCTTAAGGATATAAGCCAGAAGGTTAATATCAAGCAAGCAAATGCAGAGGGTATTGTCGGTACATTGATAAGCTCTGAGTCAGACAAGTTGGCATATATGTTCGTGTTGGTTGAATTTGGGTTATTCAGTCCGGATGTATTTTCCCCTCATATAATAGGATATCAACAGGAATTGATTAGAATGTATGCTGATTTGCCGTTGAAAGGTGTGGTGAAAGATGAGTGGGGTTTTCCGCCGACCCAGTCAGGGATGATTAATCATAAAGCATTTTGGTATTCTGAAGAATATGATCTGGCATATCGACAGGAGAGTGGCAGGGGCTCATTATTGGATGATTTTTTGTTAATGTCTTTTGATTTTCAGGGAAGAAAGAGTGAGCGGTTGTATGCAATTAACAACTATATGGGTTTAAATTATCAACGTAATAAAGAAATAGAGTGCTGTTATTACGATGATGTCAAAGCGGTATATGGCCAAGATGCAATAGTTATGAAGCATCCCACGTGGTCACCCAGGATCAATGGGCATGAGATTTTTAAAAATGGTTTGGATTGGTGGTCGGCTAAGAGGGATTGGGCACAGACGGATGAAATAACCCCACTTTCAGCCTGTACGGCTTTGAGTAAGAAATTTAATTGTCCGAATTGGCTTAATGAAGGTTATTCTAACAAGGTAGTGGATTATCAGAGAAATATATGGCGCTATGCATTGGCAGGTGGCAGGATGGTCTATCATCCTCTCTACCCTAATCCATTTGCTGAAATTGACAAATTTCAGGCAAAGTATCTTCGTCGTGGTTTATTGCAGAATTCCGACCTTATCAGGGCGCAGGGCATGGTTCGACTTTTGAATTTTATTTCGCGATCGCCATTGGATTGTCCGGTTGCTTTGGTTTTTGGTCATGAGAGTCTGATGAACTGGGCCGGGGAAGACTATCTTGATTTTGGTCAAAATTTATCCCTGGGATTATGGCAGGCAGGTTACGCTGTCGATTTGTATCCCAGCAGTGAGATTGCTGCGGGCACTTTTGAAATTACGGAGAATGGATATATAAAAGTTGGTCCCCAGTTATATAGTGCTTTAGTGTTGTATAATCCTAACTTATGCCCCAAGTCTGTTGCTGATTTTTTTATATCTAAATTCATAAGTAAAACGAATCTTTATTATATTGGCAATTGGCAGTATGATGAGAAAGGCAGGTCTTTTGATGGTAATAGCCTATTGAGTAAGCGGTTTACCGTACTGGATAAAAAAGGAGCTTTAGATAAACTCGTAAATAATTTTCGTTCAGAAGAAGTTTTGACTCAGACGCCGTTAACAGAACCCTTTGGGTACAACACTACATCCGGTCGAATTGAAATGCCGGGCTGCGATGGAACAGCGAAACTTATTGATGGCACGGTGATCAGGATTAAGGCAAACAAGCCATACGTTGGGGATTTGATTGATGAAACCATCGTAATTGATTCAATTTCGGTCAAAGTTAAAGCGGAAGGTCTTTTTGCGGCAAGAGTTGATAAAGCGGGCAAATTGGAAGCTTTTGCAGCCGGGAAATTGTCGATGTTAAAGGGGCCTGAATTATCGTTGAATATAACCCAACCTTTAGATATTGCTTTATGGCGTACTAAGGGCAAATGGCAAGGAGTTGTGCAAGGTGCTACCGATATTGATTTGCCGGAATGCTTGCGGGCATTGACGGATGATTGGCAATTTCTTGGATTGCCCCAACCTTTTGATGCTTCAGAAGTGCTTACAGATAACACGAGTGTTCCAGATATAGTTGGTGAGAAAAAGTGATTGTTACGCGCTACCCATGCGCGGTTTAGTCATTTTCTATGCAGCGAAAAGCCGTACCAGCTGTTTCATATGTCACCTCCCTTCTGGTGCCGGGTGACGGTTCAAGTCGATCCATCACGTATTGTAATATTGATTCGGACGAGATCAAACATCGTTATTCCCCTTTTTCGGTTTTATTTCAAATCCATTCCTGGATGGCTTCGCGAGGGTAGAGTGGTTGTCTGCAGATGTGAATGCGCGGTAAGTCGTGAAATCGCTTTAAGTAGTCAATAGCGTTACAATAGTTCTTGGCCTTGCTGACCACAGGAATACGCAGAAACTGTATCAGTTCGGACTCGGTCATAAGCACCGGTGTAGTACTTCCTGCTGTCTCATGGGGAATAGGTTTTACGTTTTTATCTGTCATCTGTTACGCTTCAATCCATAATCACTTGATACATTTTTGTTTCTGCATTCTTCGGTATTTTGCCAACAAACTTTCACTTTTATGAAAAACTGTGTACACTTACGACTTTTCTGACAATTAGATAGTTCATCTTCCCCGGCGTTATCAATATCAGCGTTTTTGTCAGTTTCTTCTGTCAGGTTCTCAGTTGCCGACCCATTGGAACCTGCCATTGAATCTGGCAATAAATCGCGGTTTTCTGCCGTTTAAATGGGATTGATGTCAGATTTGTCAGGAATGTCAGGTTCGGACAGGAGTTCTTTCGCGTGAGAGCGTAAAAGGGGCTTTTATGTAACAAAAGAGAAGGTGATTTTATCTGTTTTCGGAGCGTTTATCGGAGATGTATAAAAATAAATATTGTCAAAAGACCCATTGTAGTATAAATTTTAGCGATAAAAACTGCGAGGGTAGACTGATAAAAAGTCATGGCAAATCTAAAAAAGGTCATACTGCTGATTGAGAATTCGACCGAATTCGGCCGGATGCTACTTCGCGGCATAGCCCGCTATGCCAGCTTGCATGGGCCATGGACATTTTACCGGGAGATACCTATGTATTTTCATTCAGGGAACAGTAAGCGGTCCTTGGAATGGCTGATGGAACTTCCCGCCGACGGGATTATCGCCCGGGAGCCTCAGGACAAGACACTATACAAGCTCGGGCTACCGATGGTTGTGATGCCATATATTAAAAAGCGAGTCGATGGTTATTGCAATATCATCGGGGACTGCATGGCAGTGGGGCGTCTCGGGGCAGAGCACCTGCTGGACAGGGGTTTTCAGAATTTCGCGTTTTGTGGATTTCATGATATGTACTGGGCCCGTGAGCGTGGGGAGGGTTTTTGCCAGCGGATTAAGCAAGCCGGTTATGAGGTGAGTATGTTCGAGCGACCTCGTTCAAAGACAAGTGTTATTCGCTCGGCAACGGCTTGGGACAAGGAACAAGCCTTGATGGCTGCCTGGCTTATGGAGCAACCCAAACCTTTGGGATTGATGGCTTGTAACGATATACACAGTCAGTTGGTGATCGAAGCCTGTAGGTTAGCGGATTTGCATGTTCCAGAAGATGTAGCTATCATCGGAGTGGACAACGACGAGGAAATCTGCCGATTGAGCAATCCACAGCTTTCCAGTGTGTCTTTGAACTTTGAAGTGACGGGTTATCATACAGCCGAGCAGCTAGACGAGCTGATGTCCGGCAGGTCTGAAAGCGTTCAAGACATTATTTATAGTCCCGTTAGCGTGATAACCCGGCAATCAACCGATATTTTGGCAATCGAGGATCCGGAGATAAGTCGGGCGCTGCGTTTCATCCGGGAGCACGCTTGTGAGCCCATTCAGGTCACTGATATTTTAGAGGAAGTGGGGGCTTCGCGTCGGGGGCTTTATCAGAAGTTCAAAAGGGTCTTAGGACGTTCGGTTCATGATGAGATAAAACGTGTGCGGACGGATCAAATAGCGAATTTGCTGGTCCAGACGGATATGTCAATTTCGCAGATCGCCTTGAAAATGGGCTACAAAAGTGTGGATCACGTTTCCCGCTACTTTCACCAGGCCAAGGGTATAAGCCCGCGTAAGTACAGGCTAAAGCACCGCTCCAAATAGCACTCTTTTTTTCTTCTGAGCCGGAACATTGGCAAAGGGTCGGCTCAATATCAGCATGGGTGCTTTCGCGTGGCAATCCCACCTAAAACAAGCTGCAGAGCCGATGGAGCTTATCGAGGACTTTGGCGTTTGAATCCTACCGGCGTGCTATCCTTGTGTTATTAGGGGACATGCTATCCGTGCATTGCAGACGTTGTGGTTGCCTTTAGGTTCTTTGATGGCATGCTCACTCCATCGCGTGAGGCTGACACGGCTCCGGGAGTTTCACTGCCCTGGCTCCCCCTACGCCACTTTCACGGCGTATATCATGAACCATATCATTTGTAGGAACCGTAGGCGTAAGACTGGGGGTAGTCGCCACGGGAATATGCTCTTAAGTATCGGAGAACACTAGGCTTATCCCTTTTGACCGCAGACTTGTAGAGTTAAGATGTCGAGCGGCGGCGGTGCCCAATTAGGCTATAAAATGTGCAATTATGGCGTTGTGTGATGTGTTCATTAATACGATAATGCGAATATGGAGAAAGCTGTATGAAAGCTGTAGTTTTCAGCAGAAATGAATTTATGCAGGTCTGTCGCAGTGTGTAGTAAAGGAGTATCGCGATGAAAGTAACGAGTCGAAAAGGGTTTACGTTGATTGAATTACTGGTTGTGATAGCAATCATAGCAGTTTTGCTTTCAATTCTGGTACCGGCTCTTTCGGCTGCCAAGGCACAAGCCAAAGCCGTTCTATGTGCCACGCATCTTCGCAATTTGAGCGTGGGATTGCGTTATTATTGCGACGAGAACAAAGACAGGGTGATGCCCTTGACCCATGCCTCGGGTGATTATTGGTTTTATAAGATTGCGCCCTATATGGGGGCTCAGGGTTATGAATCCGATCCCGAGATTTACATGAATGGTGTTATGAAGGCAATGATTTGTCCGATGGCCCCCACGCCCACAGATCCAGCGGGTAACTGTCTGGGCACAGCAACAACGGCGTGGCGTGAAGGTTACGTGGCGGATCAAGAATCCCACGCTCAGGGCAGTTACGGGATGAACTTGTGGATGCAGCCACGTGGATTGTTTACTGACGGTCCAGGCGCGGTATATCTTCAAAACTACATGGATAACTTTTATTACAAGTTCAGCATGGCACCTGGTGGCGAGACGCCGCTGTATGGGGATGCTAATTGGGTGGGATCGTGGCCTGACTCACACGACATAACACCAGCCGACGGTTTGTACGATGTGGAGAAAGGCGGCGGTTGGTCTCCGGATGCATGGCATACCTACGGGCATATGATGGGACACTGGGTTATCGACAGACACAATGGTGCCGTCAATATTGTCTTTACGGATGGACATGTGAATCGGATTGAGCTGCCGGATTTGTGGAAGCTTAAATGGCATAAGAATTATGTGCCTGCAGGAAATGTTGATTTCTAGGATTGGAAGTGCGATCGTTTTTTGATGCTGAAAATTGAATAGATACCGAGAACCGGCAGTCGGTCATACAAATAAGTTGGTTGTATAAGACATAGGGATCCAAGTTAGTGTCGGATTAAATATTAGACGATTTACACAGGCGGAGAAAGGAGGAGCGAAAATACAGAATTGGTGTTACTCCCAGTCACAAAAGTCATAGCTGAATCTTGATGCGCGTACTGCAACATATGGTGTTGGGACATACTCTCCAGGCAGGCTTAGGACGAGACGATTAGGTATAGCAGAAGGACGGAGTAATTACAGAGGAGATTTTGGAATGGGGGCGGGTTGGTAGTCGGTGATATGAGTAAATTCATCAGGCCGAATCTTTTTAGAACATTTGGCAAAGCAATGTAAGGAGTAATGAAAAAATGAAAAAGAATAAGTTGTTATTAATTAGTGTCGTTGCGGCGTGTGCGGTTCTCTTGACCGCCGGTGCCACGGAAGCGGCTGATCCCATAGGACACTGGACCTTGGACGGCGAGCCCAATGACAGCTCCGGCAATGGTTACGATGGCGTTTTGGTAAATGGTCCGGTGTATGTAACAGGCAAAGACGGTTTGCCGGCGACGGCCATACGGTTGGACGGAGTCAACGATTACATCAATTTGAGTGCTCATGCTGCCGGGCTCAGCGCTCCAAGCGATTTTTCACTGTCGCTGTGGATCAAGGGTGGTGTCGTGCCGCCGAATGGCTGTTTTTTTTCATGGTCGGACGGCTCTAACAGCCACCGCATGATAATTGGTATTTACTCAGGCAGTCTCTATGTCGGCGGGGACGAGGGTGGGGGTTGGCATTGGCTTGCCCCAGCGCTGACATGGAACAACAGCACCTGGTATCACATCGTCTGCACCAGCAGCGCCACGGGTGGGAAGATACTCTACCGCGACGCGGTGCCGGTGGGTTCGGATCCTGCGTATACCGCGGGCCCCGCCCAGTTGGGTGCTACGGTTACCACAGTGGCGATGGGTTGCCAGCACGCCGGCGTTGATACCTGGTTCCAAGGGGATCTCGACGAGGTGCGTCTGTACGATTACGCCCTGAGCGTGGCGGAGATTAAGGAACTGGCGGGGATAGAGAATTTGGCGCCAACGGTGGACGCCGGTGAGGATCAGTTGATCTATTTGCCAGAGCTTAAAGTGGAGTTGCAGGGTTCGGCAGAAGATGACGGTGAGCCCATCGATACGCTGACTTACAAGTGGACTCAGGTGGACGGTCCGAATGATGTGACTTTCTTTCCAAGCGACGATGTTCTGGATCCAAACGTTACACTGGTAGGAATCGGCATCTATACCTTCAAGTTGGAAGTAAGCGACAGTGAACTGGTTGGTGAGGATACAGTTGAAGTTACGCTGGCGCCGGAAGGCATGGAGTTGGGACTATTAGGATACTGGAAATTCGAAGAAAGCGGCGACATTGGCGACCCCGGTACCAAGGCCATTGACAGTACGTTTTACGGCAATGACGGTATCATTCACGGTGACCCCAATTGGGTGGAGGGTGTGTTTGGCGACGCCTTGGCGTTTGACGGTGACGGTGATTACGTGGAAATCCCCAATGAATCACATTTTGACGTGACTACGGACATGACCGTGATGTGCTGGGTGAAGGTGACGGCGTTTGATATAGGTTGGCAGACAATTATGAGCAAGAACAACGAACCCGGCTGGAGACTGGTCCGTTATGGCACCGGCAACAACCTTCATTTTGGTTGGAACGGATGGGGTTCAACGATTGGCGAGGTCAATGTTAACGATGGGGAATGGCACCATGTGGCCGTGACGGTCTGTGCGACGGGTACGAGCCAGTATATCGATGGTCTCCTGGACGACTTCGCCGCCGGCGCTGGGAGCGGCGCGCTTAGCAACACTCCGATAACCATAGGCACAAACGGGCAGTTCCCGGAGCTCTATTGGCATGGACTGATCGATGAGGTCAAGATCTACGATCGGGCGTTGAGCGACATTGAGATCGCCCAGATAGTGGGCCTGGACAGGCTTTGCGTGGAGAAACTGGCCGGTGACTTCAATGGTGACTGTTACGTCGATTTGGCCGATGTGGCCGAGTTGGCCAGCGCTTGGCTGGATTGCAACAACATGTTAGATGCGGAATGCCAATAGGAAAATGGACCGTTTTACCGCGGTCAAAAGATAATGCAATATACTTACCTTAGTAATAAGGAAGGAGATTTTCAAAAATGAAAAATGAACTTTGTGTAAAGTTAATGTTAATAGTTTCGGTGGTGCTGGTGCTGGTCGCAGCTCCAGCCTTCGCGGCGGATCCCATGGTCCATTATCCTCTTGATACGGATGCCAGCGACGTGGCCGGCGGTGAGCATGATGGTTCACTTAATGGCAATCCGACGTTTGTAACCGAAGCCATGGTGGGCGGCGGCGCCATCTCGTTGGATGGTGTAGGCGACTACGTGGAGGTCGAAGATGAGATTATATTCGACATTACCGGCGATTTGACGCTGGCATGCTGGATAAAGGTCGATAACTTCACCAAGGTGGATCAAAAACTCCTCACCAAGGGCAACTACTCTTACGGATTGCGAAGGAACGGCAACAAAGGCAGTATGTGTTTCTATACTTCGGTTGGAGTTATTCCCGGGAACCTAAGCGTCAATGACGGCCAATGGCACCACGTGGCAGGAGTTTACGATGGATCAAAAATGTACCTGTACATCGATGGTGTGGAGGATGCAAGGGTCGATGCCACCGGCAACATAGCCGATAGTAACACACTCTTTATGATCGGTGCCAGCGGGGCCGATTCGCCCGAAGACGCCAAAGCCTGGAACGGCCTAATCGACGACGTGCGTGTTTACACGGCCGCCCTGAGCAGCAGTGAAATAGCGACTCTGACGGGAATCGATAACCTGCGTCCTTATGCGGATGCGGGTGATACGCAGACTATCGTATGGCCTGTCGATTTTGCCACCATGGATGCCACGGCAACCGATGACGGCAAACCGGTGGGAAACGAGTTGACCTACCGCTGGTCGAAGCTGAGCGGACCCGATGCAGTTACCTTCGACCCGGATTCGAAGGTACTGAATCCCACCGTGTCATTTGCCGCCCCGGGCACGTACGAGCTCTATTTTGAACCTAACGACGGTGAGAAATACTCCTGGGATACAGTGACCATTAACGTGTTTCCTGAAGGTTTTGGTTTGGTAGCGCATTGGCCGATGGACTATGTTGCTGGTGATCCCAACGTTTACGACATTAGCGGCAACGACTATCACGGAACAGAAGTGGGTAGTCCGGTGTACGGCACGGATAGAAATGGCCAGGCGAACTCGGCCCTCCTCTTCGACGGCGTGAACGATGAAGTTAGTTTAAACAATCATGTTTCGGCGCTGTCCGATCTGACCAGTTTCACCTTAGCGGTCTGGGTCAAAATTCCCGACACGGCGGAAAAAACCGTGTTTGAGTGGGGCAATACGGGTGGTGCTGACCTTATGTTAGCGATGCTATCTGGTAACTATATGCGTTGGGGATACAATCCCGCTGGGGTATGGTGGAACAGCCAAAGTATGACCTGGGATCCTGGACAGTGGTACCATGTAGCATACGTGAACGATGTCACCTTCGGACACATCATGTATCGTGACGGCGCTGTGGTGGGAACTCTGCCCGGATATGTTACGGGACCTGATGACTTGTCAATCAACAATGTCGTTATCGGTGCTTATCACGGCGGTGTTCTCAGGTATAAGGGCGCCATGGATGACATGCAGTTGTACGACCGAGCTCTGTCGCAAGGAGAACTCATCAGGATGGCAGAGGTTACCAATTTCTGTGCCGAGAAACTCCCCAATGATCTTGATGGAGATTGTTATGTGACTCTTCTTGACTATGCACTATTTGCAGCAAACTGGATGGAATGCAACAACAAGCTTGACTCTGCATGTAGCGATTAGGATTAAGTTCAGATGGAGATAATTAACGGGATGTGGCCAGGCGCGCAGACCGCGTGCTTGGCCACTTTTTATGGAACTACAGAAATGGGCTCAACAGCAATTCATTTTGGCGACGAAGTTATACATTGGTTGCTTTTGAGTTTAGCTTGGTGAAGTAGCTAAGCAAAAATACTCAATGCTATTTAACGAAATTAAAGGGGCACGCATGGTGTCATGTAATTCACGATTACGCGTTTTAAAAACACTCTCTCATCAAGAGCCTGACAAGATTGTTGTTGATCTGGGAGCGAGCACGAGCACCGGGATATCAGCTATTGCTTACAATAATCTTAAGAAAGCCTTGAATATAAACGGCATGCATACCCATGTTTTTGACGTTATCCAGCAGCTTGCCATGGTTGATGATTGTCTGCTCGACCGTTTTGGCGTAGATATTGTTTCGATAGACCGGGATTATGATACATCGGATGATTCATGGAAGGATGTTACGTTGAGTGACAACAGTGTCGCTCAGTGGCCGGCTTATTTCAATCCCCGAAAAAGACAAGACGGTTCCTGGGATGTGCTGGATGATGACGATGACGTTATAGGCCGAATGCCGTCCAGTGGAACCTTTTTTGACCAGACGGTCTATCCTTACCTGGATGCTTATCCAGATCATTTCAAAACGATTCAAGAAGACATGAAAAAAGTGCTTTGGACCGCTTACCCGCTGGGGCCCTGGAGGCATGTTGACGAGGCGGATTTCTGGCACAGGCTCCGCCGCCAAGGCGAAAAGCTTCGAGACAGCGGACGCGCCGTCCTGTTGACCCTGGGCTTTAATCTTGTACAAGCGGGCATGTTCCTGCGGCGTATGGACAATTTCCTTATGGATATCTATACGGATCCTCAGAACGTCATGCGCCTTGTCAAAACATTGGCCGATATCTACTTTGTGACACTACAAGAGACCGTCGAAAAACTGGGAGACCTTGTAGACGTGTTTCGTATCGGGGATGATCTTGGCATGTATAGCGGTCCCTTTATGTCGCCCGAAGTATATCGAAAATTGTTCAAGCCGGTACACAAAGAGTTTTGCGCATATATAAAAAAGCACACTCAGGCGTATACGTGCCTCCATTCTTGCGGGTCGATCTACGAGATGATTCCGGATTTGATTGATGCCGGTTTCGATAGCCTCAATCCTGTTCAGACAAATTGCCACAATATGGATCCGGCGGTGTTGAAACGGGAATTTGGCAGAGATATCACGTTCTGGGGAGGCGGTTGTGATACCACAACAATGTTGAACCGAGCGACTGCCGAGCAGATTCACAAGCACGTTTTGGAACGACTGAAGGTGTTCAGCCCCGGCGGTGGATTTATTTTCAGCACAGTACACAACATTCTGCCGGAGGTGCCGCCTGAAAACATCATTGCGATGTTCAGGGCCGTTGATGATTTTAACGGCCGAGCCAATAAAGAGATGCCTGAAATATTGAGAACATTATGTGAAAGTCAGCGGGTGAATAAACAAAACCGACGCGTGCGATTGTGAGAAATCAGTTTTTAATCTTCGGCGTGCACTGACGGAGGTGATTTTACAATGGAATATCGCTTACTGGGCAAGACGGATATGAAGATATCCGTTCTGGGATATGGGGCATCACCTTTGGGCAATGTGTTCGGTCAAACGGACGAGGCGGAAGGGGTGCGGGCGGTTCACTACGCTATCGAACACGGGATAAACTATTTTGACGTGGCGCCGATGTATGGGGTGACGCTGGCGGAGCAGCGGCTGGGTAAGGCGATCAAAGGTAAGCGTGATAAGATTTATCTGGCGACGAAGTGTGGGCGTTACGATGATAACGAGTTCGATTTTTCGGCTAAGCGCGTCAAGGAGAGCATCGACGAATCCCTGCGGCGACTGCAAACGGACTACGTGGATGTCTATCAGATTCATGACGTGGAGTTTGGTTTGGAAAAGCAGGTGATCGAGGAGGCCATTCCGGCGGCGCGGGAGGTGGTGGCTTCGGGTAAGGCTCGCTACGTGGGCATCACGGGTTTGCCGGTACACTATCTGAAAAAGATTGCCGAGCAGGTGGAGATCGACACCATTTTGAGCTGGGGTCACTATAACCTGGTAGCGGACGAACTGGATACGGTGCTGAGGCCTGTGGCTTTGCGCAGAGGGTTTGGGTTGTTGAATTCTTCGCCGTGGTTGCAGCGGTTGCTGACGGAGCAAGGTCCATTGTCATGGCAAAGTTCGCCGCAGGTGGTTCATCGGGTGGTGCCGGAAATCATAAGGGTCTGCCGTCGGTACGGGATGGATATTGCGGACGTCGCGCTGCGGCACTGTCTGGATTATCCACATGTGGCGACCACAATTTCGGGCATGTCCAAGCTACGCCACGCGCAGAAAAACATTGAGACGCTGGAGTTGCAGATTGATCCGACGTTGTTCCGGGAGATTGAGGATCTGGTGTCACTGGTTAAGAATCGCATGTGGTTTGAGGGGCGGCCGGAGAATAATATCACCAACGTTCCGGCACCGGAGCAATCGTTTAAGACGGCAGCGAAGGATAAGATATGAAAGCACTTTTTCTAGTGGCGCCGGGCCAGACGGAGTTGCGTGACGTGCCCAAGCCTGAGCCGGCGGATGACGAGGCGTTACTGCGTGTCGAAAAGGTAGGTTTTTGCGGTGGTGACCTCAACGGTTATCGGGGCACCTTCGCGCTGCAGGAATATCCCCATATACTGGGGCATGAGGTAGGGGCCGTGGTGGAAGCAGTCGGGGCGGCGGTGCCGGCCAAGATTAAGTCAGGCATGAAGGTAACGTTGTGGCCTTACAAGAACTGTGGGACGTGTATGTCGTGCCGGCGGGGCAGGCCCAATGCGTGTTGTGACAATCGCACCATGGGAGTGCGTCGGCCTGGAGCGATGACGAACTACATTGCGGTGGACTGGCGCGAGTTGTATCCTTCGTCGGTGTTAGCGACCACGGAACTGGCGTTAGTAGAACCGCTGACGGTGGGTTTTCACGCGGTGGACCGGGGCCAGGTCGAAGCGTCGGACACCGTAGCGGTGCTGGGTTGCGGAATGGTGGGCCTTGGCGCGGTGTCAGCTGCTGCCGGTCGTCAGGCCAAGGTGATTGCGGTGGATATCGACGACAAGAAGGTAGCCATTGCGCAGCAGGCGGGCGCCTGCTGTGTGGTCAACAACGCTGAGCAGGACCTGCACGAGGAGTTGGCGGAACTGACGGATGGCGACGGACCGGATGTGATCATCGAGGCCGTCGGGAATCCGAGAACTTTCCGGGCGGCTGTGGACGAGGTGGCCTTCACCGGGCGAGTGGTGTACATTGGTTATGCCAAGAAGCCGGTGGAGTATGAGACGAAGACGATCGTACAAAAGGAGCTGACGATTCTGGGCTCACGCAACTGTCTTAACGATTTTCCCGCGGTGATTCGGATGCTTGAGGGGGGTACGTTTCCGGTCGAAGCAGTGGTTTCCCGAACGGTGCCGCTCGAAGAAGCAGGAGCCGCCCTAGCTGCCTGGAGCGAACGACCGGGCGACTTTACCAAGATTCTGGTGGATCTGACCAACGGCCAAACCTGAACCCACGTAGCGCTATACCCTTGTACTCGGACATGCCTTATGATGAAATCATGCGTTACTATCTCGCTGGTTCCTACGCTGCGTAAGGGACCCTGGATATTCTGGGATGATCTCGAAGTGAGCATTCCCAAGGCGAAGCGAGTCGGCTTTGATGCGGTGGAGCTTTTTACGGCATCGGCGGATGCGGTCGATGCCGATGGTCTGGCCGAGCTGTTGGCAACAGAGCGTATCGGGCTGGCGGCGGTGGGTACGGGTGCGGGCAAGGTCTTGCACGGACTAAGCCTGACCAGTGCCGACGCTGACGTACGGCGCCAAGCACATGAATACATTACAGCCATGATTGACTTTGGCGCCCGATTTGGTGCGCCGGCGATCATCGGGTCAATGCAGGGCAACGTGGAAAAGGATGTAGAGCGAGCCCAGGCCTTTGCGTGGCTGACCGGCAGTCTGCGGACGCTGGCAGAGCATGCGGCCGCTTGTAATGTTACGTTGATTTACGAGCTCCTCAACCGGTACGAGACAAACCTGATCAACCGATTGGCTGATGGGGTAACTCTGCTTGAAGAGGCAGGCATAACCAATGTTAAACTCCTGGCCGATCTGTTTCACATGAACATTGAAGAAGTATCGATTGGTGATGCCATTCGCAACGCCGGGGGGCAAATTGGACATGTGCACTTTGCCGACAGCAACCGTCGGCCGGTGGGCAATGGGCATATGGACATCAAATCTGCTGTAGCGGCGTTGGGGGATATTGGCTATAGTGGGTATCTCTCGGCGGAAGCGTTGCCTTGGCCCGATCCAAACCGGGCAGCAGAGCAGACGATGCGGGCCTTTCAGGAATGTACAAGGTCAAACAGTGAATGTTCAGCATGAGCGTTAGGTAGTGAATATCGATTAAATTACCAGCTTTCGCTGGACCGGATTCGCCGCGATCCACGGAAAGTTTCGACGCTCCCGTTGGTCGCTGCGGTTTTCGGAAACCGCGAAATACAAATTCCTATACTATTAAATTATGGGCTAACTGAAGATTTTTATGGGCATTTAGGTGTTCTTCATTGGGCCCTTTGCGGGCTTCTGGTTATCCCAAAGTAAAGAGAAAGGACAGACATTTATGTGGAAAGCTGGATTCGGAGCATGGGTGATATTGATGATGTTGATAAGCGGTGGTGTTGTGTCTTGCGCGAAAGAGACATCGCGTGGGACTGCGGGCAAGGCGGTTTCGGCCAACGAGCTGTTGTGGTACCGCTATCCCGCTAAGGATTGGAACAGCCAGGCGCTGCACCTGGGCAACGGATTCATGGGGGTGTCTTTCTACGGTGTCGTCGAACGAGAGCAGTTCGATATTACGGAAGAGACGATGTGGACCGGCGGGCCGGGCGAGAATGCCAACTACAAGTACGGCATTCACAAGGGTGCCAGCGAACACCTGGACGAAATCCGGCAGAAAATTATCAGCGGTCAGCCGGAAGTAGCGGATCAACTGCTCCAGCAACATTTCATGGGAGATTACAGTAATTTTGGTTCATTTTCGACCGTGGGCAGTCTGTTTATCGAGATGGATGGCCATCAGGGCAACGGCGAGGATTACCGGCGTGAGTTGGACTTGTCTCAGGCGTTGGGCAAGGTGTCGTATACGATGAACGGTGTGCGGTATGAGCGTGAGTATTTCTGCAGTTACCCGAACCGGGTTCTTGTTGCGCGTATCAGCAGTGCAAAGCCGGGTGTGGTGGGATGTACGCTGGGCTTTAAGGTCAAGCAACAGAAACACACGATGATTGTCGGGCCGGACAGTCTAACGGTGGCAGGTGAGATTGACGGCAATGGCCGAAAATTTCAATGTGTGGTCAAGGTACTCACCGAAGGCGGGACCATCGAAGCAAGCGAGAAATTACTACATGTTCAGGGGGCTGATACTGTCACTGTGCTAATGACAGCAGCTACTGAGTATCTGCCCGTGCCGCCTGAGTATCGGGGTGCCGACCCGATAGCCCTTACCGAAGGGATCATCGGTAAGGCGGCTAAAAAGACATATAAGCAGCTCAAGAAAACCCATATAAACGACTATCGCGAGCTTTACGGCCGTGTGTCGCTGAACCTGAGCGACGACGGGCAGGCTTCGAGCGCGGTCGAGCAACTGCCAACCAATGAGCGATGGCAGCGGTTCAATGAGGGCCAAGAGGATAACGGCCTGATGGAAATCTACTTCAACTTTGGGCGATATCTCATCATCAGTGCCTCGCGGCCGGGCACCCTGCCTTCGACCATACAGGGCGTCTGGAACCCCTACGAGCGGGCCCCGTGGAATGGCAACTACCAGAGCAACGCCAATCTGCAAATGATGTACTGGTCCTGCGGCCAGAACAACCTGCTGGAATGTCAAGAGGCCTATATCGACTGGATCAAGGCCTTGGTGGTCCCGGGGCGAGAGGTGGCACAAGAGCATTACGGCACCAAAGGTTGGGTCAGCCACACGGTGGGCAACATCTGGGGTTACACCGCTCCTGGTGCGGGAGTGCTATGGGGTATGTATCCGGTTGGCGCGGCATGGCACTGTCAGCACCTCTGGGAGCAATACGCCTTTTCACAGAACAAAACTTATCTCCGCGACGAGGCGTACCCGGTGATGAAGGAGGCCGCTGAATTCTGGCTAGCCAATTTGGTTCCCTTTGAAGGATATCTCATCAGCGCGCCGACCTGCTCGGCTGAACACGGCGTCGAGAAGGTAGATGGCCGATACGTGGACCCCACTGCCTCGTCGGAAACCGGGTCAGGCCCAGGTCGTGTTTACGCATTGAGCATTGCGGGCGCCTATCAGGATATCGAGATGATCTGGGACCTGTTTACCAACGTAATGGAGGCGGCCGACGTGTTGGGAGTTGATGCAGACTTTCGTCGTTCGGTGGCCGAGGCGCGGGCGAAGCTGCCGCCGCTCAAGATCGGCCGTTACGGCCAGTTGCAGGAGTGGTACGAGGATATCGACAGTCTGAAGGATCATCACCGACACATCGCCCATTTGTACGCGGTGCATCCGGGCCGGGAGATTAACCCGTTTACTACACCCGAGTTGGCTGAGGCGGCCAAGAGGTCGCTGAATATACGCGGTGACGGACGATTTCCGGTGTTTATCTACGCTGGCGGCAGTTGGGCTCGGTGCTGGAGATTCTGGTGCTGGGCAAGGCTGCTCGATGGCGACCGCGCCCTGAAAATCCTAAGCGGTATAATCACCGAGCAGGGAGTGGAAAATATGATGACCTTTCAACATACTCCGCCCAACGGCAAGCCGATACAGTTTGATGTCTCGATGGGCCTTTCCGGTGGAATAACGGAGATGCTGTTGCAGTCGCACCTGGGCGAGATTCATCTGCTGCCAGCCCTGCCCAAGACGTGGCCTGCGGGGTCTGTCACGGGGCTGCGGGCGCGAGGCGACTATCTTGTCGATATATTCTGGCGTGACGGCAGTCTGACCAACTGTCTTATCCGGTCGCTGGCCGGCCAGACCCCCACAGTCCGGCTTCAGGGGCAACTGATCGAGTTGGAACAGGACAAGCGGGTCAAATTTGAAATGGCCGGCGCTGCACGACAAACCGACAAGTAGGGACTAACTAAACCTTGACATGGGCCAGTCAAGCGGATACTAAAAACGACCGTCCTGGCCCGAGGTAACACTTTGTAGGAGTTGTATAACCGTGCCGAACATGGAATTGAATATCGCGGGTTGGGACATGGCCATTGTGGTAGTCTATCTCGTGGGCATTGTCGCTTTGGGTTGCTGGGCGGGCACCCGCCGCCCCAAGGGGCAAGGCCAGGACTACTTCCTGGCGGGCCGAACCCTGAGCTGGCCCATCATCGGGTTGGCGCTCTTTAGCACCAATATCTCCACCATCCACCTAGTCAGTCAGGCCGAGGAAGGTTACAAGAACGGCCTGGCCTACGGCAACTTCGAATGGATGGCGGCCTTTACACTGATTGCTTTGGCCCTTTTCTTCGCTCCGCTCTACATCCGTACGCGAGTTTCCACCCTGCCCGACTTTCTCGAAACCCGTTACAACCGCGCCTGCCGCAACTGGCTGGCGGTGCTTTCGATTATATCAGCTGTCCTAATTCATATCGGGTTTTCACTATACACCGGCGCCATTGTGCTCAAGGGACTCTTCGGCATTGATGTTATGACCAGCATCGTGCTCATCGCCGTGTTGACCGGTTTGTACACCGTCATCGGTGGGTTGATGGCGGTTGTCGTTACAGAGTCCGTCCAGACCATAATCCTGCTGGCAGGCGCCATTTGCATCACGACCATCGGCTATATCAAGGTTGGTGGCTGGGAAGGACTGGCCTCCAGCGTCGATCCGGTTAAGCTCACCATGTTGCGCTCCGCCGCGGATCCAGCCAAGCTGCCCTGGTATGCCGTCTTGCTCGGTTATCCTGTCACCGGCATCTGGTACTGGTGTGCCGACCAAACCATTGTGCAACGGGTGCTGGCTGCCAAAAACGAAAACCACGCCCGCGTCGGGCCACTCTTTGCCGGTTTCATTAAGATCCTGCCGGTCTTCATCTTTATTCTGCCCGGGACCATCGCCTTGGCCCTGATCAAACAAGGCAAGATACCCCCGCTTGAAAACTCGGCGGACACCTATTCGCATCTCATCCAAACGTTGTTGCCCACGGGCCTCAAGGGTGTGGTGGCCGCCGCCCTCTTGGCCGCCCTGATGGGCACCGTCAGCGGCGCCCTCAACTCGATCGCTACCCTATTCAGCTACGACATCTACAAGCCGCTACGTCCACAGACGTCGGACCGAACGCTGGTTCTCATTGGCCGCATCGTTACTGTGATCGCTATGGTGGCGGCCATTCTCTGGTCGCCCCTGATTGGCAACTTCGAGAGCATCTATCAGGGGTGCGTCAAGATTGTCTGCTATATCAGTCCGCCCATTACGGCGGTTTTTCTGCTGGGAGTTTTCTGGCGACGAGCATCGGCCTTGGGCGCCATGGCGGCTCTCTATATCGGCTCAGTCATGGGCTTGGTGACGTTCTTGCTCGATTGGTATAAGGTAGACTGGTGGACCATCAATCCCCTGATGGCCACGTTCTACCTTTGCGTCATCTGTTGTCTTATTCAGATTGTCGTGTCCCTGGCGAAGCCGGCTCAGCTTACCGACCGGGCAAAAGAACTGGTCTGGAGCGACTGGCGCGAACCCTTACGCGGCCGGGCCTGGAGCGGCTTGGGAAACTACAAGTTCCTCAGCGCCCTGCTCTTTGTCGTGATGATTGTGCTCTACGTGATTTTCCGTTGACCTGACGTAGCGATAAATTCAAGTTTCCCTCGAGACATTATGTGAGGATGTAATTTTGGCAAGAGATCTATCCATGGAGCAGACCGGCGCAGGCCTGAGCACGACGTATGGAATCGCTGACGACCTCAACTATTCCCCCCGGGAAAGAGAAACCCTTCGTTCCTTGGCAGGCAGGGTGGCGGAACTAGCGGCTCGTCCCGCAGAACAAGAGAAAGCCCGGCTCTGGACACAATTGAATGACCTGCAAGACGGCCGACCCCTGATTTTTTGTGACCCGGAAAACGGCTGGAACGAGATAATTACCCAGGACATGATTGAGTGTGAAAAGCCCCTCCTTCGTATTTGGGAGATGCACCTGAGAAAGGAAATCTTCTGGGGTGAACAGATGGCCGATGACCGGGTTATAGAGCCGTATTTTAACGTTCCCTACAACTATGAGGATACCGGCTGGGGTGTCCGTGAAACCAGGATCGGCGGCGACCATGACGGGGCTTATACTTGGGAGCCTCCCATAAAGGATTACGAAAAAGACTTTCCCAAGATGCGTTTTCCGGAAATAAAAGTGGATTACGATGTCACTCACCGGGTCCTGGAGCTGGCGGAAGGGCTTTTGGGGGACATTCTTACCGTTAGGCTCCGGGGAATCTGGTGGTGGACCCTGGGCATGACCTGGGATTATATCACGTTGCGGGGTCTTCAGAATTTTATGATGGACATGTATGATCAGCCCGAGTGGATGCACACCATGATGGCATTCATGCGGGATGGGACGCTCGCGAAGCTGGATTTTCTGGAGGCGAACGGGCTGTTGGCTCTGAATACAGAAGGTTCGTATGTGGGGTCCGGTGGATTTGGGTGGACAAGCCAACTGCCCCAAAATGATTTTAATCCCGAAAGAGTACGGCTACTGGACATGTGGGGTTTTGCCGAGAGCCAGGAAACGGTGGGAGTGGCTCCGGACATGTTCGGAGAGTTCATTTTTTCCTATCAGAAACCCATACTGGAAAGGTTCGGCCTTAACTGTTACGGATGTTGTGAGCCCATCGATCCCAGATGGCATATCGTTAAACAGATCCCACGGCTTCGGCGCGTTTCGGCATCGCCCTGGGCGGACAGGAAAAAAATACGAGAAATGCTGGGTACAGAGTACCTAATATCCCTGAAACCGTCTCCCACGCCGCTGGCTCAAAAGAATATGGATCAGGACCTGGTGCGGTCGGAGCTGCGCAGAGATCTTGAGATTCTCAAAGACTGTCATGTCGAAGTCATCATGAAAGACAATCACACTCTAGGCGGCAGCAAGGATAACGCTGTCCAATGGTGCCGTATCGCCAGGGAAGAAATCGAAAGGCTCTGAGAGCGACGTAGCGCCCGTCTGTCGAGCGATGAAACAGCGCTGCAATAAATAATTCTCCTAGTAGGTGAACTTTCGCACTTTTACGAGTACCTAAGCCGCGGAAGCCAAGGCTTCTATTAAGAACTCAAAAACTTTATCATGTACGG
>JAFGSR010000207.1 GCA_016934515.1 Sedimentisphaerales bacterium | reverse complement strand
TATCCAGATCATCCTGTTATCCTGTCAAAAATAATATTTATTCAGATAGACACCGATCAAAACAACCAACTTTTTTGGAGTTGAACCTAAAAACTAAGAGCAGTATATCCCCTTCAATAACTAACCAACCAATCGGCCTCGCTCAGTTGCGGGGCCGGTTTTATAAAGAGTAGAACATCGCTTATTGCGGCGGTTCTCCTCGATAAGCCCGGCAGTTCATCTCGATGTGTTTCGACCAAATTCGTTCCGGCTCCAGTAGGGCCGCCCTTTGAGCCAGAATTTCTGCCCCAGGTGGCTCATCCAATAAGGTTGCTATCGCCTCAGCCACTTCATTCGCTTGCCGCGGGCGTACGCAAACACAACCATACTGGTCCAGATCACGATCAACATAATAACGTTCATTCCGCACCGTCACCACCGGCAGCCCCGCCAGAATGCCGCTCTGGATCGAAGTGTTACGCAAATCAGCACCTCGTTGCGGCAAACTAACAAACACATCCGCCCCGGCCAGGCCATCGGCAATCTGTTGTTCAGTGGCGAAACCTGTCCAACTGACATGTTTGTCCAGTCCCTGCTGCCGAGACTGCTGCTGCAACTTTTCATAGTAATCCGGCGCATCCGGGTGAGCACCGCCCAAAATTAATCCATGTACATCCCGCCCCAGTTGCCGCAACTGCCCTAAAGCTTCGATCAGCACATCTACATTACGCCCCGGCAACACAAAGCCAAAAAACACCACCACCTTAGCTCCTTCCGGCAATCCCATTCGCCGACGGCATTCAATTTTATCCTGTTCCCCAGCCGGCTTGATTTGAAAATGACTGCCCACCGGAGTTAAATAAATTTTTTCCCGACTGACGCCCTGATCCACCACCGCCTGATAATCCCGCGAATTCGAAACTGTTACCGCGTCCGCTGCCTTTAGCAATGGTCGATACCGTCGGCGCAACCACGGTTTGCTCAAGGCGATATCGTGTTGCATAACCACCACCCGAAGTGAAGGTGCCCTCCGTTTCAACAGGGGAACCACCGCCGACATCGTCCAGGAATTCCACCCCGAATACTTTGCCGTCGGATTTTGAACGTGCACCACGTCCGGCTCCAACCGCAATATCTCCGCACAAATTGTCCGCCAACTCAATACCGACCAATTAGTTACTCGCGGATAAACCGCATAACCTGCCGCTTCCGCCCCGGCAATCACCGATTGGTCAACCGCCTTGTCCGATGACGTCAGAACCATAACCTCATAATCACCCCGAGCTGCAGTCCGCTCAGCGATAATCCGCACATGACCTGATACTCCGCAACGAATATTAGGAAAACTACCTGAAACTATCAACAATCGCCGCTTTTGTGTCAAATTACCGAAACCTCGCTATCCTGCAACGACCCTCACCGATACACAACCGAAACCAGAGCTATCTTTTCAGCATTAAAATGCAACTCTATTAGAAAGCACAATGCCATGTCAATTGTATTCCGCCTAGTCCTTGCCGGATCACAGGTGCATTTTTTATCATACCAATTGCCCTCCGGAAAAATATCGCGGTTGCCCCATAATCCCTCCAAGCCATTCAACCGTTAATATCAAAACTCCAAAATGCCTTGCCCTGCGTTTTTTGCATTACGGTTAATTGGAATTATTATTTATTGGACCACCGTCCGAATTAATTCTCATTCACCTCAAAAACTTCCTTGCTACCGATTTGCTTTTTAGATTTTTGTATTTTACTCTTAAGTTGAAAAACCAGAAAAGCGGCTGTTTAGATTCTTAAAAACACCGCAGCGCAAAATCAACGCGCCTCAGGAGGCATAACCGCCATCGTTTTATGCGATGCCGGCCGTGCCTCCTTTTTGTTTGCGCTGCACATGTACAAAACCAGTAACTGCTGTGAACAAAGAAATATAGATTAAATATTCCAGGAAAACTTAAGCCGGTGCAGCTCAACCAGGGTCTGTTACTTTTCGCTTGTCCAACCAACAACACCGGCCCCAGGCAAATGAACGGAGAAAATTAAAAGGAGGAAGCTCAAATGTCTCTAAACTTTAACAGCTTCAGCACTCTTACCGCCCTGAACAACCTTGCTCAGATCGGCACTGCTCTGAAACTGTCCAACCAGCGACTCGCCACCGGCAGCAGACTAAACTCCGCAGCGGATGATCCATCCGGAATAGTTGCGGTTTCCCAATTCGATCAGCAAATTGCCCAGATCGAAGCAGCCACCCGCAACGGCGAGCGCATCAACAGTATCATTGATATTGCCGACGGAGCCGCTGCCCAGGTTTCATCGCTGTTAGGTACCATCCAGACCAACGCCTTGGCGGCCGCTGGTTCGTCCGTTACCGCCGAAGAACGTGCCGCTTACCAGGCCGAAATCGATATGGCTGTTGATGCTATTGACTCCCTGGTCAACTCCACAAACTTCAATGGCACCCGCCTGCTCGACGGGGGCATCGCTTATACCACCTCCGGTATTGACTCTGCCAAACTTTCCGACGTCCGCGTCAGTTCCGCCAATGTTTCCGGCAGTTCCATTTCCCTGGCTGTGGATGTCGTTTCCGCAGCCGAAAAAGCTGTTATCTCCTACTCCAACGGCAACCTAACCGACGATGTTACATTTACCCTTACCGGAGAAAACGGTTCAGAAACCTTCAGCTTTACTAACGGCACCACCATTAATACAATCGAAACCGCCATCAACGCCCAGTCCGACGCTACCGGGGTAGTCGCTGAAGTTGACGGTGGTACATTGTATATGCGCTCAACTAACTATGGTTCCGATGAGTCTGTGAACATCAACGTAACCGACGGCACCTTCGTTATGGCTGGCGGCACCACCAGCGATTCGGGCGTGGACGCTACCGTTACCGTCAATGGCCAAACCACCACCGCCGACGGCCTGCATGTCAAATTCAGCAGCGGCGATACCGCGGTAAAATTCACCCTGGAAGAATCCTTCGGCAACGTGGGCGGCGGCTCCACCTCCTTCTCCATCACCGGTGGCGGGGCCGAGTGGCAGCTCGATACCAACCCGGCCAACAAAATTAACTTCGGCATGAACTCACTGAGTTCTTCCAACCTCGGCTCCGATGCCCTGGGGTACCTTAGCTCACTGAAAAGCGGCGGTACTAACGACCTGGCTTCCGGAAACTACCAGGCAGCCGCCAATATTGCTTCGTCTGCATCACTTCAGGTCGCCACCGAGCGTGCCCGGATGGGTGCCATTCAGTCCTATTCCGTCAACGCCACCCTAAGTTCGCTTTCCGCCACGAAAACCGCCCTGTCCAACTCGCGATCCTCCATTGCCGACATTGACTATGCCTCCGAAGCAGCCAATAATAACCGCCTTCAGGTTATGATGCAGGCTGCCACTACCGTCCTGGCTTCAATAAATTCCAACACTCAATCCATACTCGGCCTGCTTAACCTGTAGAAGCTTTTACGGAAACGGCCGGTCAGTATAATAAGTAAAATATGATATATAAATATATTAATAGTAGCGAAGACTAAATCTCATAAAAACCAACAGAATAATCCCCCGGATTGCCAAAATTCACCAGAATTTCTAAAATAAGCTTTGCAGTTATCTTTGCGACAAGATAATTATAATTGCCAGAATTGCCACCATTAAAAGGCCCGCCATTATTATCACCGCCATCTTCAGTCCCAGCGGTGCCCGATGAGCCTCTTTCTCGGCCCATTGTTTTTCGATCTCGGCCTTGTTCTTCTCCAGGTTGGCCAGCGCCCCCTCGTCAAATAAATGATGGGCCTGCAAGGGCGCTTCACCCGCCTTAATCCGCTCCAAATCCTCCAGCAACACCGTAACGTTGCTGTAGCGATCTGCCGGACGCTTGGCCATCATCACTTCAATAACCTCCGCCACCCCCACACTTAAGGAGGAATTAATATGGTCCGGCGGCACCAGGGCCTCTTTCAAGTGTTTATGCATTACCGCTGACGGAGTTGCCGCTTCAAACGGTACCCTGCCCGTTACCATGTGGTAAAACGTTGCACCTAAAGAATAAATATCCGCCCGAAAATCAATATCCAGCTCTCCCCGAATCTGCTCCGGAGATATGTAATAGGGCGTTCCGTATGCCCGACCAGCTTCCATCTGAGCCGCCTGTTCATCTTCCGCCTCCCGAGCCAGACCCATATCCGCCAGTTTCGCCACCCCATCCTTGGTAATCATGATGTTTTTGGGTTTGACATCCCGGTGAATCAATCCCCGTTCGTGAGCGTGCTCCAGCGCTTCAGCTATCTGGATCACAATATCCAGTGCCTCGGCTTCCGGATACGCCCGACCACCGGCCAGATCGTCATAAACCGTTTTGCCCTCAACATACTCCATCACAAAATAGTGATAACCACTTGCCGAACCTACATCGATTGCCTGCACAATATTATTGTGATTCAGTCGTGCCGCCGCCCGCCCCTCCTGATAAAATCGTTCAACGTATTCCGGATTCTCACTTAAGCGCTTAGGCAGTACCTTGATCGCCACATCACGATCCAATGACAACTGCTTCGCCTTGAACACCGTTGCCATCGCACCGGCACCCAGCTTTTCAAGAATTTGATATCCCGGTATTCGGTGAGTCGGACGAGCATCATCAATCGCTTTACGCATACGATTGAGCTGGGTTGCAGTCACATACCCCTGGGCAACCAAAGCGTCCGAAAGACTGTGCGGCTGCCCCTGACGAGCCAGATTCTTCATTACATCCAGACATTCCTCCACCTCTGACTGGGTGCACAGATTCTTCTCGATTACCAAACGACCCAACATCGAATCAACGTTGGTTTCTTTGCTTTCTTTTGATTTTCCTTCACCCATTTTTATTACGATCTTCTAAGTCCGGCCCAAAAATTTCGGGCCTGGAAGTCTTTATCTGCAATCAATTGCCTTGTTTAAAACCTGAAAAACAGGTACTTCGAATAAAAATCAGAAATTCGCACGGGAAACAGAATATTCCCACGAATCAGTTAATTTCGACAACTTTAGGCCAATCAAACCCTTACGTCAAGCATTAACCTGAGGCTTTTCAAAATTCAATCCGTAACACACCCCCGGACCCAGTTGTTCACCCGATAATCCCCTCTTATGTAAAAAACTTCGTAACTCATAACACAGATGGCATTTACTGGCGTATCCCTGCCCGCCAACATACCCAAGCTCCTCTGCAATTGACCATAAGCCTACCGGCCCCTGATCAACCAACACTGATATTATCGGATGTTCGCGATAATCAAAACCACACCAAAGCTCATCCAGGGTGACCGCTTTCCGGGGCTTCACCTGTCCTACTATTATACCAATACAGGTCCCGGAAAACACATTACCCGCCCCATCAACATGTACATGGCGGGCACCCAAAAAACTTTTACCGCAATTATTGTCGGCAAAACTCTCGTAATTCCTTAATGGAAAAAGATTTGCCAATTTATCTGCCGCTCGGCCCAACAACCGCTCCCGCCTTTTTTTATACGCTGCCAATAACTGCTCGGTTCGTTCCCGATCACCCATTTTGCCTACCAGCACCGGATTTTCATAAAAATCCCGCCAGCGGACCTGAACCCCATCCGCCCCCAGCACCTCCCGGGCAATCCGCACTGCCAACTCCACCCGCTCCATAGGCACATATTCCTGGTGATACACATCCGTGCTGATCTGCAGCCGTTCCAAACCCAGCTCTTTCAGCCGCCCCAGACGTTCCCGCACCACCTTTTCATCCGTACACCAATAAGCATTGGTCTCAATTTTTTCTAATCCACCCAAATGTTTTTCACAAGCACCCTGTAAAATCCGCTCCAACCGCTCAAAATCCCCAAAGGGCTCACCTCCCGTCAGGTGCACCTTACCTTTCTCGCCCCCCAGTCGAAGAATGGCCGCCCAGTGGTCCAAAGCATCCTCCACGCTCATTTCCGTTGCCGCCTCACCGGCATTCGGCCCCGAAAACACATAACAACACGCACACTGAGCCGGGCAGAAGTAACTTAACATCAATCCCGCCGAGGTCCAGACCTTAAACTTCTTCTGATCCCGCTTCACCTGACGGTTATAGACATTCGCTTCCAGTTCTGCCCCAGAATTACCCATCATATCCTTTCAAAACCACGCCTGGCCAATCTCAGATAAAAACGACCTTTCCAGCCGCCGCTAAATTTCAACCGACCTGTTTCACTCTATATTATATTATTCCTGGGCACAATAATTATCACCTTCCACTGGTCGCTCCATAATCACCCCAGCCCTAGCCACCCTAAATCTCCATTCGCCCAACCACGGTCAAAATCCAATAATTTTTAAAAATATTGTTACTTTAATTAACCGCTTCCTCCGGCAATCTCCATCACCGATTAACCAAAAGCGATTTTATCGGACAAGCTATAATTGCCGATTATCGGGCTTAAATGACCTAAAGAATTTCATTGCCCCGGGTCGATAATTTTTGCGTTAGATAATTTATTTGATACCAAAACCTCTTGGGTTTATCGCAGAATAGCTCTTAGCAGAATAAGGGAGCCCGTCATGGATAAAGCTGAACTGATTGAAGCTATCAGAGAATTAAATTCTTCCGCCACGCCGGAATTTCTGGAACAATTCCCTGAATACGAACTGCAGGAATACATCGATCACCTGCTCGCACTGAATATGTCCCAACTGACCGCCGCGGCGCCCGCTGCCTCCAGTTATTAAACCAGATTAACGGTCCGGTAAAATTTGTAGCTGCTTACAGAAAAACTCATTAGCGCTGACAGCAAGAACGAATTATGGGGATATTAAATGCCGAGGACCAATCTGTCTATTAATACGGCGGGCCGAAAATGAGACAAAATTTGGGATTTTGGGGAAAATTTGGGGGGATTTGGACCATTTTTTGACGGTGGATTTCGTTGGGTTTTGGCGGGGGTGCGGGGCGGTTAATTTTATTAAGTTGTTGGCAGGGGTGGAGTTGCGGATTTTTAAATGGATGGTTGGGGTCTGGAAAGTGGTCCAAAAGCGCGACAAAAAAAGTGGGTCAAAAATGAGAAAAGGTCAAATTTGGCCTCAAAAAGTTGTCGAAAGTTGGGTGATTATTTCGGTTTTTTAACAAAAGTTGCCCGAAAGTTGGCGGTTTTTTGCGGAAAATTGGATTTTTGAAAAATGGCTTGTCGCGCTTTTGGACCGGTTGGATTAGCAGCAAAAATTTACGTAAACCTTTATGGAACCGCAGATTAACGCAGATTTACGGTGATAATATCTTAAATCCTAAATTCTAAGTGACAAGGTTCAGGACATCGATAACCCGAAAAAGGGTCAGGACATCGATAACCCTTACAAAATAACGTTTTTACGACATAATGGTTG
>JAFGSR010000206.1 GCA_016934515.1 Sedimentisphaerales bacterium | reverse complement strand
TATCCAGATCATCCTGTTATCCTGTCAAAAATAATATTTATTCAGATAGACAGGATCAAAACAACCAACTTTTTTGGAGTTGAACCAAAATTAAAATGTTTCTATGCAATTTTTTTACAAAAAACTATTGACAACCCATCTAATAAACGATATTATTAATAGTGAGGTATAACAAAATGTTCAGAAACAGCCAAAACATGACAAATCAGCCCCAATCGTGCAGTAATTGGCACGTAAGCGCCCAGGCTTCGTTTGTCATTAGCTGCCGCAAATTTTATACGGGAGCGCCTCTGGCAGTCGGCTGAACATAAGAAAATAAAAAAATGTTAAGCCGCTGTCAGAGAAATCTGAGAGCGGCTTTTTTTATTACTATTGGTTTTTCGAATCAAGGCCATCATGGTCCGCAGGTGGAATCTGCGCGCCGGCCGGGAGACTAACAATGAAAAACGAACGCCGAAACGACAAAGTTCACCAAAATCAAAAATTGCTCGCCTATCGCGAAGCCGAAGATGCCAAACAGCAATTGCATAAACTACTCGCCAGGCCCGGACACGATGGACTCAGCGTCGGTGAAATGGTAAATGTCGCGGCGCGTATGGGTTTATTACAGCCGGCCTCGGTGGTAAAACATCTTACCCAAAAAAACAACCAGAGAATGGTCCTGGAGGTCAGTTCCTCCAGATAGTTGACTCATAGTTCCGGCTGGCTCGAATCCCAGGGCATAATCGGCAGATTTCTATTCTTCTGCCTTTTTCCCCCCCGGCCTTCGAGATCCTTTACCGCCGGTTTGGTTTAACTGTTAACACGTGGCCTAGCCGGTGCCTAACCGGCATGAATGAACCTCCAGAGTACCGGAGGTTCTTTTTTTCTATCCAGTAATCGCTGACAGAAATTAACAAATTCAGCAAAAGACGAATTACTTATATCTGCCCTGAAGGGGCGAAATATAATAGCCCAGGGCAACACCCTGGGTAAAAAATCATTAGCTTTTTTAAGCCCTGAAAGGGCGAAATCCGCAATTGAAACATCCCGACAATCCTGTTATCCTGTCAAAAAGATTAAAAATTTAACCGGAGCAAACAAATGGCTTGGTACGAAAATTTCTTTGACGAATGGTATCTCAAATATTGGGTCCAGTGGATCACCGCAGAAACCACCACCGAAGACGCCGACGCGATTGAACGCTTTCTCGAACTGAAACCCAACAGCAAAGTTCTGGACCTCTGTTGCGGCCAGGGTCGCCACACCCTCGAACTCGGCCAACGGGGCTACAACGTCGTCGGCCTCGACCTTAGTGAAACTCTCCTCGCCGAATCCCGCCGTCTGGCTCAGCAGCAGAAACTTCCGGTTGAATTCCTGCTCGGCGACATGCGCCAAATACCTTTCGAAAATGAATTCGACGGCATCTTCAACTTTTACACCGCCTTTGGCTATTTCGAAAAGGACCAGGACAACCAGGCCGTCCTCGACGCCGTCGGCCGCGCCTTAAAACCCGGTGGCCGATTCCTGCTCGATTACCCCTGCCTCGAAGGCCGCATGGCCGGCTGGAAAACTCAACGCTTCATCGAATTCGACGATGGCACCGTCCTGCTCCACAGCCTCCATCACGACATCTTCAACCAGACCATCAAAAACGAAGCACTCTACATCACCAAAGACAACCAACGCCACCACACCGGCTTCACCCTCCGCCACTACTACGGCCGCGAACTCCGCCAATGCTTCGAAAAAGCCGGCATGAACGTCATCGCCGTTTACGGCAACAAACAAGGCGGCCAACTATCCAACAAAAACGACCGCATGCTCGTCCTCGGACAAAAAACCTGATAAATCAAACTGGCCGACTCGACTTGTCATGCCCGACTTGATCGGGCATCCAGATGTTGGGTGTGTAACTTGTTTTGCTGCTGACATTTTTTTTATCGTTATTCGTTATTCGTCATTGTTTCGTCATTCTGGTTTCTTAATTCGTCATTAATACCTTGGCCATCTTAACCGTGAATACTAAAAGGAGCTACGAAATGCCCCAACCCAAATACATAATCGTTCTCCAATGCCACATCGTCAAACAACGCTGTAGCGGCTTCCTCTGCGAGCAATCTTTCCACCAACGAGAAGACGGCTTTAGCGACTACTCCCCCGATGCTGACATCCGCTATCTCAACATCACTTGCGGCGGCTGTTGCGGCCGCGCCACTCTCCGCAAACTCAGCAACTTCCTAAAACTGCTCAAAAAACACACCGACATTACCCGCAACGAAGTTGTCATGCACTTTTCCTCCTGCATCTGCAAAGAAAACTTCCACGGCCCCATCTGCCCCCATTACGATTACCTCAAAGAACTCGTCGAACGACAAAACCTCACCTGGCGACAAGGCACCCGCTTCAGCAAAACCGCCGAATCCCGCCGCGACCAAAACGGCCACTGGCTCGGAAAAAATCCTCAACAATAACCCTACTTGCTCAACGTACTATTTGTTTTCGGAGCGCAAAAAAATAAAATGCAGAAATTAAAAAAAATAGAAATTGAAAAGCTTGAATATGGCCAGATTTTAACTATTGAGACACACCCTCATTTTGAAAACATTTTACCATGTGAAGATTATACTGCTCTCTGCTGGAGCAATCATATAATGTCATATATTTTTACGAAATTAAGCAACTCTGGTACCATCTTAGCCGAAAAATCTGATGAAAATAATCAAGTTGTTTGGAAATACTCTCCTCAAATTAATCGTAAGCACAAACCTCCTGAAATGTCAGAAATAATATTGGAACAAAATTTGACCCGCTTCCGTACTGTCTTGGGACATTTTGGATTGGCGGTAATGGATGAGGGGTATTTTGGTGCATGCACATTTTCTATGCGTTTCTTTGATAAGCCGAATGAGAAAATACATGTTGCGTATAGTTTTTCAAATACGTCAGATACAGGTTTCTGGATTAGATTGCAAACTATGGATAGACAATAGTCATAGTGGCATGATTATAATTTACCCACACGGTTATCTTCTTATCCAAAAATAACGCTCAATCCAACAGAATTCTTCGGGTTAAAATGTATGCTCCCCCTTTGCTGTCATCACGATAAACTTCCGCCCAGCAATTTTCCTTACCCACCTGAAACTTCAGGAAAGTACTCGGCGCCCCTTTATCACCCATACCGCGGGCGTGTCCTGAATCTATCTGCCACAAACCGTTGATCTTGGCATAAGAAAAATTATGCGTATGCCCGCAAACATAAGCCGTCACTTCATGCTTCCGCAGCAGTTGCTGAAAACGATGGCTGTTTTCCGGATGCGCATCCAGGTTATCACCTTTATGTCGATGCCGTCCATTATCACAATCCGGAAGCGATACCAGCGGCTCGTGACCAAACACAAAAACAAAAGGCTTCTCGTTCGCCGCCAAATCCTCCTCCAGCCAACGGCTCAACGATTCCGCAATATCACCGCCCGTGTACTTATCCGAATTATCATCATAATATTGATTAATCACCACCAGGTGGGCGTTCTGGTAATCAAACGAATACACCAGCTCCTTCCCCCCTTTCGGACCCCGGCGAACCAGGTAAGGAATATCCTTGCTCGCCCACTCCCGCAACCAAACCATATACTCCGGCTTATCAAGTTCATGATTGCCCACCACCGGATACCAGGGATAATCGTCACCCAGCACTTTCTTAACCGTATTATAAACATCCTGAGGCGGACGAAGATCCCCGGGGCTTACCATAAATGCCCCCTTGCCGACTTCCTCTATTGCCTCACAGGTACCCATAAAGTATTGCGAAGAATGTTATTCTTCTTTGGCAAACTGCATCATATCCGCCGTAACTTCAAACGAAAAAACCACCTTATCCCGAGAATACTCTCCTCTCCTGCCCGACGAACATCCAGCCGCCGCCAAAACCACCAGCAAAATCTGCAAAACCATAACCTGTCGAAAAAACTTCTTCATTATCGATTACCTCTGCCCCTTCACCATACAATATTTCAATTAATTCAGCTACGAATGATTGTATAACCAAAACTCAATAATTTCAACTGGCCGATTAAAATCATAACTGCAACTGTTAAGTTTTGTGTTATTTCGCCTTGTGATCTCTGATCTTGATCTCCACCGTGCCTAGAAGATTTACGCCATATCTGCCTTTGTCATCCCTCCACCAGAGCGTATCGCGATTAGCCGTCCGTACCGCATATCGGCTATCCAGTCGCAAACTCTCATACATGTCCGGCAGCCACAGCCCCACCTTGTACCAGCCCGGTTTGATAGTTTCTTCCAACGATCCTTCTACCCTGATCATATGTCTTAAAGGTTCATAATCTTCGTCCCCAGGTTCGAAGGGTTGCCATTTGCGCACGTCTGTGTCCTTGGCTTCAAACTCATGCACCCGCCCGTCTGCCCCGATCAACACGATATACACCGCCCGACGATTATGCAGCGTCGAAAAACCCCGGTTGATCAGATCCACTTCCATGCTAAACTCTCCGCCCACTTCCATTTTCGTCGGTATCCTGGCCTGCTGCAATTCCAGCCGATATCCCAGGTGGTCTCGAATATACTCAAATGGCGTCCGGGACATTGAATCACCGAACTGGTCTTCAAAATACCCCTCCGAAATCGGCATCTTCGCTTCTTCCAACTGCTCTTTCGTGATCGGCCGAACCATCCAACGGTCAATCGAATAATTTTTACCCTCCTGCCCCGAATAACTGTGCGCCAAACTGAAACTGCTATAATGATGCAGCCGCATCCGCAACGCAGACTGAAATCCATCCACTCCCTTTTCCAGGCTTTGCTGATCCGACCAGAACAACTCCCCATCCACCGGCACATACGCACTTTGTCGCGTCATGGTGTCAAACTCCTCGTTGCCCGGACTGCCAAAGTTCGGCTCTTCCGGCCACGTCCCGCCGTCCATCTTCCCTGCCAGAAAACCATCGTTGTGAAATCCGATCCGCGCCGTTGCCGCCCCCGTGTACGCCGTCTGGCTGTTGACCTCCTCGAAACCGCCGAATATCTCCTCACTCAGCGCCAGCCGCTTATATTTTGGCACCCGTACCTGTGTCATCCGATCCTTCGGCAGCACTTCCAGCAGCTTGGCCAAAATTGCCGCCCGCGAAACGTAATCGCCTCGACCGATATGTGTCGAACTGTGCCATTCACCCCACGCTCCTATAAATCCCGCCTGCAAAACAAATATCACATCCGCATTTTTGCGAATGATTGGTTGCAACTGCTCCATGTGCCGCAGCATCCACTCCAGCGTCGGCCCACCCTCCCGCTTCATATCCTTCTCGTAGGCAAACCGCAAAACAGCCTTAAATCCGCACCGCCGCAAATTATCCAGACTCCGCCCCAACGCTTCCAGCTTCTCCGGCGGGATAGGCTTATCCACGTAATCTGTCAGGTAACAGTACGTCTGCAAAAGCGTCAATCCGAACGGCTCATACAGTTCTGCTGGCAAAATCCACCACTCATCATGATAGCCCGGCGTTACTTTGCCCTGCGCATTATACGCCGGCCCCCAAACTTTCGCCCCTGACGGTTCTCCGATCAGTGTCTCCGTACGCCAGCCCCGCTCCGGATTCCGCAGCCCCACCCGACCGCCCGGATCCGTCGGCCGTATCCCGTGATACTCTATATCCCGAACCGATCCTGACTGTCCCCAACTCCACCGCGGCACCACCGTCGCCCCAACCAACAACACCAGCAACAGCCCCGCCACCTCCAACTCCGCTTTCCGCCCGGAGAATCTCATCGGTCCTCCTGTCTCCACCCGCACCTTTTACTCATCACCAACAACTTTTCTTATATCAATGGCGTTTGGCCCGGCACAGCCAACGACGCCGGAGGATATTCCCCAAATTCATATTTCGGCGGCGTCAGGTCCAATTTCGATGCATTCATCGCCCAGTCCCAGCTCATTTCCCGCCCCGTATAGGCGCTCATCCGCCCCATGATGCCTGCCATCGTGCCTTCCGCCACATTCTTACCTTCGTTCAAAGGGTTGCCGTCCCGGATACTCTTAATCAGATCGACATGTTCCTGCACGTAAGGATTCGGATTTGGACCTTCATATTGATAAGTCGTTTCTCCATAAATTCGGCCCGCACTCGAATCAGTATAGGTTGCACCTTTTGTCCCCACTATAGTTTCAGAAACTCGATTCGCACAACCGTTGATCTGCCGACACATACTCGACACCCGAATCCCACCCGGATATTCATACTCGACCGCGAAATGATCGAAAATATTGCCTTCCTTACGCACTTCTCGACCGCCCATCCCCATAGCCTTAACCGGATGTGCACCGAGCATCCAGTTCACAATATCCAGATTGTGCACGTGCTGCTCGACAATATGGTCTCCGCTTAGCCACGTAAACCAGGGCCAACTGCGACACTGCCACTCCATACTCGACATACTGCCCTGTTCATACCACTTCCAGTATCCGATCATATCTCCGCCATTCCAGTAACACTGTGCCGCCCGAATCTCGCCGATTGCCCCATCGTGCACTCGCTCAACAATATCCCTGTAATGTTTCTGATGACGCCTCTGGGTTCCCGCCACAATCGCCAGACCTTTTTTCTTAGCTAGTTCTGCCGTCTCCAGCACCGAACGAATCCCTACCGGACACACTCCCGCCGGCTTCTCCATGAACACGTGCTTACCCGCCTCAACCGCAGTTTTAACGTGCTCCGGTCGAAAATGCGGCGGCGCTGCACTGATCACAATATTCACCTCCGCCAAATCACAAACCTTCTGATAGGCATCAAAGCCCACAAAAATCCTCTCCGGCACCACTTTCACCCGGTCGCCGTATTTATTCTTCATCTCTCTCAGCGATCCATCCAGTCGATCCTGGAACAGATCCGCCATCGCCACAATTTCCACCGCCGGATCCGCGCTCATACAGTCCATCGCCGCACCGCGACCACGACCGCCGCAGCCAATCAATCCAACCCGGATTTTATCCGTTCCCGCCGCATACACGCCTGCCCTCTGGCTCAATATCGCCGCCGCCGATACCCCCGCCGCTTTCTGCAAAAATCCACGCCTCGTCACTTTCTCTTGCCCTTCATTCTGCATTCTCATCTTGATTCCTTTCGTTTGAAACTACGATTTGTCTTTTTGCATTGTATTTCCTTGCTCAGCTAATCGGTACTGCAAAAGTAAAATGCCGTTAATACGGATTTGACGGCATTATGTCCCACGCTTGCAGACTTTCAACTTTTACCTGGCCGCCCTTTGAAAACAGAACCATATTCACACTATCAGCCTGTGTGGGATAAATCCGCCGCATAACCGCCTGGCGGCCGTTGGCAAAAACTTCAACTACCGACTTATCTACGAAAACTCGAAGTTTAAGCGGTTCTCTTTCCTTCAGCTCAAAAGGACCTGCTTCGATGCTCCTGGGCCCTTCTTTCAAGCTGGACTTCGTGGTATCGATCTTCAACTTCTTGTCCGGGCTGTCATAATAGACCAGTGTCTCTTCGCTGCCGTCAGGACTACAGCATACCTTGACGCCAAACTGCTGGGCACTTTCAGTGGTCATCTCAATTGCTAACTCTATACTGTTGCCCACGATGCCTGTAACTCTATGCTCAGTATCAGCTTTTATCGTGATGTTCTTTTTGACCTTGGGATTGTAACGCAAATTTTCGATCTCTTTCGGCACATCCATCCTTAACCTATCATCTTCGCCCAGAGACAACACTCGCGGCAAAGACATGGTACCGGACCATCCAGAAATTTTACGGGTACCGAACCCGGGCTTGTCAAATACCCATGCCCACATAATCCTGCGCCCCTTATCATCTTCCAGGCTTTCCGGAGCGAAGAACGAATGATCAACCCAACTCATCTTTTCGTGAAATTCGGGATAAAACTGCTCGTCCTTCCACTCACCAAGATAATACCGGCACCCCAGTTGGTGACTGATGCAAAGAATCATATCCTTATTGCCCAGCCTGAACAGCTCCGAACAGGAAACATCTTCGTTAATCGAGACACCTTCAACCTCATGTGCAAACAGGTCTCCACAATATTGCCAGTCTCCACCAAGCGTGCTGCACTTTGCGATCCCCGGTCGCTTACCGCCGAAGATAGCATAATAGGTATCATTGTCAATAAAACCAAACGGATCCCATGAACTGTATTTGCCGTGATGCTCGTCACCCTCTTTGGTCTTCGGCGTAATCGGATTGCTATCAAGCTTTTTCCATTTATTCAGATCATCGTCCAGGGCGACCGCCAAGGCATTACCCTGACCGACCTGATGATAGCACATCGTCGGAACACCGTCTTTGTTCACAAAACAATTGCCGCTGAACATACCCGAAACCAACCCCGGCTCATGAAATCGCCAGTGAAATAGATCTGTGCTCGAAATATGCCCGAAGTGGTGATCGTTTTTCCCGGTTCTCGCATCCTGGAAAATATAGAAAAGATGATAGCGTCCTTTCCAATAGATCGCCCCGTTCGGATCAAACGGCATCCCCACGCCTTCCGGAATAACAAAGTGATAGCCGGGCCGATATGGATCACGGAGAAGTTTTTCTCTTAGCTCACGCGCAATATCGTTACTTTTCAACTGCCTGCCCACCGCTTTTCCCGGTGGTACAGCCATCAGGTATGTGTTGTTTCCGTCAAGGTATAGCTTGCCATCCGAAACTCGGGCATTGCCATACAAAGTACTCACCGGAAAAACCTTCATCCGATCTGAAACCGAACCGTCTTCAAAACTCCACCACGCCAACGGCTTAGGATCCGATATTTCATTGGGCTTTAGTGCTGCAATCGTCTTTTCGTCCAATGCAACATTATAAATACGAGCATCATCTATGGCACCGGCAAAAAAACGATTATTTGCCCCGGCATCTCTGTGACGCAGACCCAGCAAAATCAAACTGTCCGGGCCAAACGTTTCGGCATTTCCCGCTGTATAGTCAGCAGTTTTTTTGCCATTGCGATACATCGTGATTTGCCTTTCCTTATACACTATTGCAATCTGCACCAACGTTTGGGCGTCAACCGTCTCCGCAGGGAAATCTCCCTGCTCTTTCTGTGTGCGGCTAAAACCGTTGCTGCCCGGCATCCACTTGGCAGTTGCCCGTTCGCCAAATACAATACCGTCGAAAACGCCACCTGGTTTTTCGATAGTAAGTACACTGCCGCCTTTCTGGCTCAAATTAGCTGGACTTACCCAGACCAACAGCGTTTTGTCGGCTATTTCGATATCTTCACCAACAGCTTCTGCCGACGACAAAGAAATACCTGCCAGCACCATCGCCCACCAACAGCCCCAATACCCAACGTTCCATCCTCCCTTCTTTTTCATTGCCAATCCTCTCAATGTGATAAAGTTGTCTCAAATGAAGAAATATTTAAATCTAAGTATAGCAAACCTTCCCGGGCGCACAGCAACATCCGCCATTTAAACATCTTTCAGCAACTTATAGACTTCTTGATTAGTGTATTTCACGCTACCCCCATTATAAAATCCCATTACCCCACCCGTCAATCCTGCTATTTCTTCGCGTAATCTTTATCCGATTCATTAAGCTGCTCTAAGGCCTCTTTTGCCGCACTGGCTTTGATATTAAATCGAAGGCGGGCAGTTATCGGAAAATGATCCGACGGATAACGATTCTCTTTGTGAGTGCGTACTATCTGGGCTTCCAGCACCTTTATACCCGGTTCAACAAAAATAAAATCAATCTTGTCGCCGTCGCTTACCCCCTTAAATCCGTTAAATGTCCCCACCTTTTTCGCCTTGCCATGCAAAACCCGAAAAGAATCAACCACCGGCTTCGGATTAACTTCCCCCTTCTCTTCTGAACCTTCACCTGTAACTTCACCTTCGGTTTTGCTCTTATCTTCGCCAGACTTTTTACCCTTCAAATACAATATCGCCGGATTATTCTCCCCCGCGTTAAAATCACCCGTCAGCATAAACGGATCCGCATAACGCCGCTTCCCGATCCGCTCCATCAACAGCCGCGCACTTTTCTCCCGAGACACTTGCGACTCATGATCCAGATGCGTATTATATACATATACACATTTCCCCGTCTTCTTCTCGATAAACCTCCCCCAGGTGCAGATCCGCACTATGTTATTACCCCAGCCTTTCGAAACCTTCTCCGGCGTATCCGACAGCCAGAACGTCCCCGATTCCAGCACACCAAAACGCTTGCTGCGATACAGTATCGCCGAATATTCACCTTTACCTCCAACCTCACGACCGATCCCCACATGCTCATACCCAGCTACATTCTTCTTTATCGCTTCAAGTTGAAAGTCCAACGCCTCCTGCAATCCCACAAAGTCACCATCCTCCTTACGGATCACCTCATAAACCAACTCCTTACGCTTATCCCACCGATTCTCCCCGTCAGCCGCACTGCCGTAACGGATGTTAAAGCTCATCACCCGAACTTCCAACTCACCACCCCCGCAGCCACTTGTTGCCCCCAACGATAACACCGCCGCCAAAATCAATCCCAAAATCCGCATAACATACTCTCCTTCCAAAAACAGGGACAACTATCCTGTTCAGTGTAATCGCACCCCCCTTCCCCTTCAACCTTTAACTTTCCTGACTTGACGCCTGCGTCAAAAGTTTGCTCAGGCAGCGATGCTGAGCGTTGAAAATCTCTCGAACTTCCGGCAATGTAATAAAAATCGTC
>JAFGSR010000205.1 GCA_016934515.1 Sedimentisphaerales bacterium | reverse complement strand
GGCAAAATCAGGGTATTTCCGGGAAAAGACACAGGTTGTCGAAAATCGTAAGTTGTTGTTATTTAACAAGTTAAAAAAACGTCCCCGACAGGATTCGAACCTGTAACCTTCGGCTCCGGAGGCCAACGCTCTATCCAATTGAGCCACGGGGACGGCAAGGGGTATGGTAAAGGGATGGGGCGGGAAAATCAACCTAAAATTTGAGGCAAGGGCAGGAGGGATGAGCCGCAATCAAAACAAGAAATTGAACCATGAAGCTCATGAAGTTCACGAAGACAAAAAGATATAAGGCATTATTGGTAAAGAGGTTAAGGTGAGTGGATTAGTAGTGGGGGAGCATTTGATTGATGATTTTGCAGACGTTTTTGGCGCATCCTGGTCTGGCGATGGGGCCGATGAGGTCTTTTAGGTCGTTGCGCATTTGTTGGCGTTTGGTCTGGTTTTCGAGGAGATCCAGGGCGGTTTTGGTAACGGCGGCAGTGTGGTGGTAAAAGGGCATGAATTCGGGGACGAGTTCGCGGCCGGCGAGGATGTTGACCAGGGAGAGGTAGGGAGTTTTTACGATCCATTTGCCGATGAGGTGCCACTGGAGAGGGGGGACGTGATACATGATAATCATGGGGCAGTGCTGGGCGGCGACTTCGAGGGTGGCGGTGCCGGAGGCGACGAGGGTGAGGTCGGCGTGTCTGGTGACGGCTTCGATGGAAGTTTTTTTCAGTTCGATCTGCAACTGAGGAAGGGCGTTTTGGCGGAGGAGTTTTTCGTTGGCGGCGCTGTGGAAGGCGGAGACGAAACGGGCGTCGGGGTATTTTTGCTGGATTTTTTGGGCGATGTGCTGCATGGGGAGCCAGAGTTTTTTGATTTCGTGGCTACGGGAGCCAGCCAGGAGGGCGACGGTGGGGAAGCGAGAATTTCCGCGGACATAGAGGTCGCCGGGGTCGATGGGTGGTTCATCGTCGAAAAGCGGGTGGCCGACGTAGGTGGCGTTTATTCCACGGTCGGCGAACCATTGCTGTTCGAAGGGCAGGATGCAGGCCAGTCGAGTGGCGGAGCGTTTTAGCTTATTGATACGCCAGGCGCCCCAGGCCCAGAGCTGTGGGGCGATGTAGAAGAGGACGGGGATGTTGAGCTGTCGGGCGGCTTGGGCGACGTGGAAGTTCCAGGCGGGTGAGTCAACGACGATGACGAGATCGGGTGGATTTTCGATGAAATGCTGTTTGACGCGGCGGCGGAGGCGGAAATAGAAGCCGACCTGTTTGAAGGCATGGGTGAGCATGGCGCTGCGGTCGATGAGGTTTTCGAGGAGGTTGCAGGAGGCGTTGGCCATGGCGGGGCCGCCGAGTCCGGAGCAGCGGTCCTGGGGGAACTGGCGGTGGAGTTCGTCGATGAGCCGGGCGGAATGGGCGTCGGCGGAAGCTTCGGCGGCACTGATGAAGATGTTAAAGTTGTTTTCCTTGACCATGATAAAATTCGTGATTTTTTTATGACAGGATTATCTGGACTTTGGATTATGTAATTTTTCACGATAGGTATGGGGAGAATGGCCGGTTAATTTTTTGAACTGCCGGGAGAAGTAAAAGGGGTCTTTGAAGCCGACTTTCCGGGAGATTTCGGAGATGCGGAGGGTGTCGTCGGAGAGGAGGTTTTTGGCCTGGTCGATGCGGAGGCGTTGTGTGAATTGGAGAGGAGGCATGCCGAGGGTTTCTTTGAAGACATGGGAAAGGTGGTGACGGCTGGTGCAGCAGGAATGGGCCAGTTGAGAGATGGTGAAGTTGGAGTGGAGGTTTTGTTTGATGTATTCCATGGCCTGTTCGACGAGCCAGTTTCGTCGTCGGGAGATTTTTTCGTGGTTGGGTTTGGGTAGGTTCTGGTTGAGTTTCTGTCGAACGGACCAGATCATCTGTAGGATGATGGTTTCGATGATTTCATCGGAGCCGGGTTTTTCCTGCCAGCCGAGCTGAAGGATTTTTTCGAACAAATCGACGAGGTCCTGATCGAGATTTCGAATTATCTGGTTTTCGAGGCGATCGGGATTGAGGAACCAGCAGGGTTTTGAGTTTTCGTCGAGGAGATCGAAGCGAATGGTAATTTGTTCGAGGGAGTCGCTGAGAACGATTTCGTGGTGCCACTGTCCGGGCAGGACGAAATAGAAGTCGCCCTGTCCGGCGGTTATTTCGATATCCTCGAGTTTGGTGCAAAGTTGTCCTTTTTTGACAAAACACCATTCATTTTCCTGATTGATGTGTTCGGGCCAGGTCCAGTGTTTGCCGATGCGGGCGCGGTGAGCGCGGAGGAGGCGGGGGATCAGGCGGGTTTGGGGATGGGCACTGAGGAATTTGGTTTTTCGGGCTTTGTTGGGTGATTTTTCAGTTCGATTTTTGGTTTTGCCGGTTTTTCTGGTCTTTTTTTGCATAACTTTTCACCGTATTGACATTTGAGTCGGGTATAATGATAGCAATTTTATGAGGGATTTAGAAGTGATATTCTGCGAACCGGCAAAAAATGTCACAATAATCCTGTCGGAACAGAAAGTCTCAAGAGCAACAGAAGAGGGCAGAGGCAATTCGAGCGGAAATTGAATTACCAGCTTTCGCTGGACCGGATTCGCCGCGATCCACAGGGAATTTCGACGCTCCCGTTGGTCGCTGCGGTTTTCGGAAACAGCGAAATACAAATTCCTATACGTTTTAATTAACCAGAAGCGAATAAAAGGTTAGGGGGCGACAGTACGCCAGGTGCCTTGGAGGGGAAGAAGGGCGGGATTGACGAAAGGTTGGATATCGGGATTTTCCGCGAGCGGATCGGGATCGATGCGGGAATAGTCCTTGAGGTTGAGTTCGGTCAAAGAGATGACCATACCGTAAAGTCGGGTGTCCTGGTTGAGTATGAGTTTGTTAGTGGAGAAGATCATGCCGTGGACTTCGCCGTCATAGGTACTAAATTTCGAACCGTAGCCTGGTTCGCCGGGCAAGCTCAGGTCGGCGTTGATTTCCCATTCGTTGATGGAGCGATCGATCTTGAATTCAAAGTCGCCGCCGAGGATGATAAAGGCCGGGTAGTCGGTGCGGGCGGGTTGCCAATTGACGGATATTTCCACCGCACTATCGTTTTTGGGATGGACCAGGATGAGCGTACCGACGATGCGGGATTGCTTGATAACGACCTTATTGTCGGAACAGTTCATCAGATAGACGCCGTCGGGATTGGTTGCGCCCCAGGGATTGTTGGTCGGGCTGAGGAGTTTGGCGAATATCTCATTCTGATAGGGGATGATCGTGGCTTTGGGGGCGTAGAAGTCATAAACGCTTTGGCCGATGGGCAGTTCCAGGGGATTAGCGCCTTCGATGATGTCACCGAAAATCTGTATGGTGTCTCCAATATCATCAACAGCGCGGGCGTCGCCAAAGACCCAGGTATCACCGCCGGTTTTAATAATGTCATCGTTGGAAGCGATGTCACCATGAATGACGGCGTGGTTTTCGATTTTCAGAAAAGTTCCCGCGACGGCACGGTAGTTGAGGAATTCCATTTTCTCGGTGTGGGTTTCAACCTGGAGGGTGCGGATTACATCGCCGATGGTCGCGGTGCTCGTCAATAACACGGGGTCTTTGGTACTGTTGGTAAAATCACCATCAATGGTATCAACACCGCTGACGGTGTAAATCGCGTTGCCGTTTTGGACATCCTGGAGCCAGATGCCGCTGGAGAGCAGTTGTCGCCAGTTGGGATTTGCAAAGGTGAAATTAATGGCGTGGCGGATACCCAGATCGGCGTAAACCTGGGCGCGACTGATGTCGGTGTAGGTTCGGGAGGTGCTGCGAAACTGCAGAATGAGGTAAGACAGGCCCAGCACTACCGCGGCCAGTACGACCGCAGAAGTCAGAGCTAGAATATATATACTGCCGGTATTTTTCTTCATGATTAGATGATTAGATTAAAGGTTGTTTAGCACCCCTTTGCAATCGGCAATTACATAGACGTGTTCAGCGAGGATTTTGTTGCCGCGACTGACGGTGATAGTCACTTTTTTGAAGCCCTGGTCGGGTACGACCTCAGTGTCAAAATTTCCGGGTGAAACAAATTTTACCGTCACCGCCCGGGTAAATTCTGCGTACTGAGAAAGATCATTGCCGTAATGGTCCTGGGGCGGTTTTGCGGACCAGTTGTGATAATCGTCAACATCATCGAAAAATTGCCGGGTAGAATCTATTTCGCCAGCTTCTGGGCCAAAGTTGCCTGAAGTTTGAGGATCACTATAGGTCTGATGTTTGATTTCCTCGATCAGGTTAAGGGCCAGCAGATCAGCGGTGGAGCTAGAAACCACGTCCTGCTGCGAACGGCCGAGGTTACCGGAGAGTTTGACGCCGGAAACGAGCATGATGGCGATTATTATCGAGGCCAGGAGCACTTCGATATAAGAAAAACCCGGCCGGGAGTTTGTTATGTAATAAATTTTCATTTTTGACTAAACCTGTTCAATATTTCCTCTATCGTCGATAGCGATATTTATTATTCTCGATCCGTTAGACAAAGTGACAGAGCCGGATTCTGTGGGATTGCCCTGGGCGTCAAAGATGATTTTATTGTCGGTGAAAGGAACAGAAAGACTGGTGATATAGTAAGGAGCCGCCTGGAGACTCACTGCAATGTCTTCTGTGCCGGTATGGGAGGGCACTCCAATAGCGGAATAGGATCGGGCGCCAACATTGAAAATCAATTCATAATCCTGTTGCTGCCGACGGGCCTGGTCGCGAACCAGATTCAGATCGGCAATTAGTCGATCAGCGGCACACTGGAGTTGTACGTTTTTGGAGCTGTTGCTGAAGGAAACGGCCGCTACCGAAGCCAATATAGAAATTATGGCTAGTACGATAACCATTTCAATAATGGTAAAGGCTCTGATTTTTGGTTTAATAACCATAATATTAATCCCAGTTGAGCAAGAGCAATTCAAGGATTATTACCAATTTCCTATTTCAGGCATATTTACCAGGTGGATAGTTTCGCTCAGGGTATCACTGCTGTTTTGGGTTAATTGAATTTTAATCTGTAAGGTTTGGCAATGAGGATCTCCGGAATCGTCCGTTTTGGTTTCGGCGTATTGTATTTCAAAAACAGGAACGTCGGAATGGATGACCTCGGAGCTGGGCATTTCATCGCGGTTCCAGAAAGATAAATCATGAGTAGAAGTATTCCAATAATATGAGATGGTTTGCGGCGGGCTGATTCCGTCGGGGGCGGGGGAGTCAAATTTGATATAATTAGAATAGAGATCCTGGATTTGCACGGCGTAGCGTAGTTGTTCAGAGATTCTATGCACCAAATCATCTCTTTGCCGGACCTGGGCCAGGGCGGATTTGATTCGGCTGGTGCTTTGTCGGCTGCTGCTGAGGGAGTGCCCAACCGCTACGGCTAACACCGCAATCAATACCAGGCTAAGGACCAGTTCCATAAGGGAAAAGCCGGTTGGAACCTTATTGGGAAAATTTTTGTGACGGTTTAGCATAAACGAACACTCATTTTTTGGAGCGATCAACAAAAAAACGGGCCTCGGATGACAATTGCCGCTGATCCGAGACCCGCTGTTGTACTTTTGACAATAACCTCATTTTCCGTCGAGGCTATACAGTGCTTAAGAAACTGTTAGTATTTATCAAAGGTGGTAACTCCATCGCTGCCGATATTGTCAGCATTGCCGATTATCTGACCGGTACCGGTGCTGTAGATCCATCCCGTCCCACCGGCGACATTGACGGCCAAAGGTGTAGTGATGGCCTGGATATCAACCGTAGCTTTTCCTTTGTTGGTACCAACGGGTAAAGTGGGGATGTTGCCGCGGATATAAGGACCGAAGGGATGAGTAGCTAATTTTTCATCGGAAAAAACGCCATCGGCATTGGTGTATTTGGTCAACTGATTACTGAAGGCCAGTTCCGAACCGGCAGCGTTGGTGCCGTCGCCGACCTCGCCGGGATATTTGTTTTTGTGTTCGCTGTAGTACCAGTCAATGGCGTTTCTCAAACTGGCCAGATTGGCGCGTAATGCGGATTCCCCGGCACTTTGACTGCCGGAACCGATCCGGGGAATGGCAATAGCTGCGATAATTCCCAGGATTACCACTACAATTACCAGTTCAATCAGACTGAAAGCTTTTCTGTTACTGCTCAATCTTGCCATTTTCGTTTTCTCCTTATATCCAATTTCGACCAAAATTATTTCATAACACGCCTGGAAACAATACCGTAATAGAAAAGGTATCGCTTACATTTATACATTCGCCAATTTTAATCCTTGAATTCAGTAGTAATACAGGACGAGGTGTTAATTTTTTTTAAAACATTGCGACGGCAAAGCAAAAAGGCTTTATCAGTCTAAAAACAGTGATATTTTTGTTTTTTCTGCGTGTAAAACAACATTATCCGGATTAATTTTTTTTACAACGAATGGTCCGATATTGTCACCGACTGATAATATTTCATTGTCAAGCAAAACGTAACATTGGTTGGTTCCGATAAAAATTCCTTTTAGTACGGGGGGTGTCGGGGGAATGATTTCGATTTGTTCCTTCGGGTCAAGACCACCGGCTATGCGGGCAGCTTCAACGAAATTTTCTGAAGGTGAAAAAAGATCACGGGGATGATTTTTCGATTCGGCGGGAGTATTTGTGTTCGATAATAATGACCGGCCTTTTTCCAGAAAACCACCCAGAATATTTTTGCAACTGGAATTACCCGATTGGGCAAGAAGTTTCTTTTCAGTATCGACCGGCAAGTTGCCATTGCCGGAGTTATCAATTAACAAGTCTGAAATTTCATCAAACTCAGCTAGAGGATCTTCCAAGCTGCCGGTTGGTGGTGCAGATTCTATGCCTGCGGCGGCATCGGGCGAAGTCAGCCCGCCATGTGGCGATGACTTATCCCACACCAAAGCTCCAATTGCTACGATCAATAAAGCTATAAATATTTTTCGTGAAGTCGTCATTTTCAATGCTCCGGCGCTATCTAAGTGCGATGGTTTACAGCGGGGCAAAGACATTCAGTTTAATGTCTATCGCACATAAATTTTCTTCGTTGTTCATTTCAGAATTAATCTTCAACGAACTGACACGAACAAACTGCATACTCTCGGACAAATTTTGTAAAAATTCCTTTAAATCAGGGTAGTTTCCCTGCAATCGGAAGGATATTTCGGTTTTTCGAAAATGCTCGGTGTTAATTTCTGTTGCCGGGGTAACTTCGTTCAGTTGCAAATTGTTCTGGCAAGTTAGAGCGTTGATTTTCTGGATAACTTCGGGGATGTCGGCGCTGTCCCGAAGTACATCCCTGGTTTGCTGCAGATTTTCGGCAAGTTGACGACGACGTTGAACCAGATTTTGCAAACTTTCATACCTGGCCTGGGCGGAATTGTGTTCCTGAATAAACTGGTTCTGCTGGTTGAGTTCCTGGTCGATCTTTTTGTTGATTGGTTGAATTACCAAAAGCCAGGTCAGCGTACAAACCGCGATAGCCGCAGCCAGGCCGAAGAAATCTACGTCAAATATTTTGGGTTTTTCACAAATTTGCATGATTATTTTTATTCGCGAGCGAGATAAATGCCTGAGGTGTCAATTTGCACTCGATTTCAAATTGCACACCAGATTTTTCCGGGTCCACATTAGAATTCAGCCGCAGAGCATGTTTTAAGGTAACAGAATGAAACAGTTCGGATTGACGCAAAGTAATTAAATAGCGTCCGACAATGCTGTGATCCAGGGCTCGGCCTTTCAGGGTCATACCCAGCGTTTTATAAAGTTGCCGGGTATCCGCGGACGGTTCAGAGGCCGCAGTAGCTGAAGAGGCGGAAGATACCGGAGAAGCTGAGGAGGTCGGAGATGCCACAGAAGTTGATGGCGCATCTTTCAACTTGAACAAACCGGTTGATTTCGGCACATTTGTTGCGGAATTATTGCCAGTTGTTTTATTGTCGTCGAGAGGGGCAATTAACATTTCATCCAGGTATAACAACTCCGGACTGTTATCGGCGAGGAATGAAGTCAGCCTGGCAAAATCACCATAGTGGCGCATTTCGCTCAACACGGCCAGTCGATCTCGAAAGGAATCCAGTTGGGCGATTTTTTGCTGAAGTTGATTAATGTCCTGCTGAATGCCGTCAAATTGTTTACTGGTTTGCTGAAAATTATCTCTTAGCTGGTACAATTTCAGATATTTTATTGCGGACCAGGAGCCGACCACAAAAGTAGCTGCCAAACAAATCATCGTCCACACACGAATACGCTGGTTCCGATGTTGATTTACTTTCATTTCGTTGGGTATCAAGTCAACGGCAACCATATTATTTACCCTCCCCCGCCAAAGCCAATCCCAGGACAGTAGCCCATTTGCCGCTACCCGACTGCGACGGCGGTAAGTAAGGAATAATTTCATCCAGTATAACGTTCGAATAAATCGACACCGGCAAACCAAACCTGTCGTGTAAATAACTATCCAGGTTTTTCAGGTGAGCACCTGACCCGCAGAGGCATATTTCGGATAATCGGGAATTGCCCGGGCAGGAAATGACATAATTCAGCGACCGGATTATTGCTTCGACATAATCGTTCAGTTCATTTTGTAAGGCGGCGTAAACCACCTTGGCCAATTCGGAATCAGAATCCGCCTGACCAGGAATAATTGCATTTGGATCATTATCGATATCGGTATCAAGATCATGGTTTTGGCGTATCCGAGTGGAAACCGAATTGGTAACTGAACACAATTGCCGAACCTGAGAATCAAAACCAAAGGTACATTTAATTTTTTCCGCCTGGGGATAATTGACCATCAACCGTTCGGTGAGCAGATCAGTGAGTTTTCGTCCGCCGAAAGAAAACCGCCGGCAAAAAATCGGGCCTTCATTATTTCGAACTACCAAAGTGCTGCCGGCATAGCCAATATCAAGAACCGCAACCAAATCTTCAGGCGTCGGGCCGGCGGAATCATTTTTATCCCGATCAGTTCGGCTGTTGTCATTATCGTTGGCCTCAATTTCATCGCGGCCATTCTGCAGATCACAAATTTGGCTGTCATCATTTTTTTTCAGGTAGCCCGGATGGTTGATTGATTTTTGGTAATTTGCTACGATTCTGTCCTGGGTAAAAGCAAAGGCATCAATCGCCACACAAATCAGACCGGCGGCTTTAACCAGGTGAATCCGATTTTTGATCCAACGGCCGTCGGCAGTAACCGCCATCACCTGCACATGATCCTGGCGATTGTTATTGACGCAGAAATAATCGATGACTACCTGCTCAAACGGTAGTGAGGTCTGACCGCCGATTCGTAATCTAATTGCGCCTAAAATTGCTTCCCGGGGCAATTCGTCAACCCTGCCGGGCAGTTCGATTAAACGTAAATCCATTTTATCCGCCGGGCAATGCAAAATCACATCGCGTCCTCGAAATCCGCCCTGTTCATGCAGTTTCTGAACAAGTTCAACAATCTCGTCATCCCGGTCGCCGTCCGATAAATCTATCGGTAATTGCTGCGGATCATTTTCAGGCACCAGTTCCAGAGCGGAATACACATGAAGTTTTCCGCCCTGATGCAGCAGTTGTATGGCGCGCACAGCGGTGGAACCTATGTCAAGTCCGATGGGTAGGTATTTTTTCGACATAAATCCCGGCATTTAGAACTTCCTTACTTTACCTAAATTTGCCTAACAAAACCTATCATTTTACATTCTGGATTCCCGCTTTGGCGGGAATGACAAGGTTTTGTTAGGATTTCTTAAAACCTCTCAGTCGTCGCCGGTAAACAGATCAACCGGTTATCTTCGACAAATCAAACATGGGCAGCACCAGCGAGATTGCCACAATGCCAATTATGACACCCATAAAAATAAGAATAATTGGTTCCATTATGCTGGTCAGGGTATTAATTTGGGTTTCGTTGCGATCGTCCAGATGATCGGCCAACATGGTCATTACCCGGCCTACCTGGGCGTTTTCTTCGCCGGTGTGAACCATCTGAGCAATGCTGGCGGGAATTAGCCAGTTTTTAGACATAATTTCATGCATTGATCTTCCATTTAAAACATTTTGCTCCATTTTATTAACCATATCCACATAGAGATAATTTTTGGAGGCGCTGGAAGTCAGTTGCAAAGCTTCCACCAGGGATACTTTTGATTCGATCAACAAGCCGATTATCCGGAATAGACGTGCATTTCTGACCGAACGAATCAGCGAGCCAAAGATTGGCAGGCGTAGAGTAAATTTTGCCATAAATTTTACGCCGGCATTACTGCGCAGCCACCAAATCAAACCCACCACTACCGAAGCAACTAAGGCTAAGGTTAAGAAAAGATATTGTCGAATCAATTCGGAAATAACTAAAAGTATTCTGGTAGAAGCGGGCAGGTTAACATTCATTTCCTTAAAAATTGCCGCAAACCTGGGCAGCACAATAAAAATCAGCACACAAATCACCGACAGAGCAATGGAGGTCAATAGAGCCGGATAAATCATGGCGGAAATAATCTTGTTTCGGATACGATCGCTTTGCCGCGACATCATTGCCAGCCGGTTCAGGATAGCCGGTAATTTACCTGAAGCTTCACCGGCAGAAATCATACTGCAAAAAATTGGATCAAAAACCTGGGGATAAGCAGCCACCGCCGAAGCCAGAGAACCGCCTTCTTCGACCTGCCGGTGCAGATGCTGAACCAGCAGCCGCCAATGCGGACAGATAACTTGCTTTTCTATCGATTTCAGTGACGCAGCAACCGGCGTGCCCGTTTCCAGCAGAATCGACATCTGTTCGGTAAAAAACGGCAGATCACGTCGTGAAGCGCGTTTAACATCGCCCTGCTTGGTTTTCTTTAACGTATTAGACCATTTGCCCGCCAATCGCGAGTGCGATTCCTTTTGCTCCCAGATACGCACGGGAACCATTCCGGAACTATTCAGTTCAGCGTTAGCCTGTCCCAGATCGTCAACCACCAGCGTGTCGTTGACCACTTTTCCGGAACTATCAATTGCCTGATATCCTACAATCATTCTGTTATCCGCCGGTTTCGTTCATTGCCGGGGCACTAAACTTGTTATCATTTACCCCATCTTCATCGATAAAGCAGACGCGGATCATTTCGTCGATGCTGGTGATGCCCTGCTCGACGCAATTTAATCCTTCTTGTTTCAGATCACTCCAGTTGCCTTTTGACAATGACTGTCTAATTTCATCAGTGCTGGGCCGGTTCAAAACGATTTCGCGCAGACCTGGAGTCATCTCCAGCACCTCGCAAATCGCCCTTCGTCCCTTAAAACCACTGTCATGGCAAAGTGCACAACCTTCACCGCGATGGAAAGCCCGGTTGCGGGCGCCCTGCCAACCAATATCATTCAAAACAACTTCATCCGGAAAGTAAGTGGTTTTGCACTTGGGACAGATGGTGCGTACCAGTCGCTGGGCAACAATACCCACCAGGCACGAAGCCAAAAGGTAAGGTTCGACTCCCATATTCAACAAGCGCGTAATTGCGCCGGGACTGTCGTTGGTGTGCAGAGTACTCAGCACCAAATGGCCCGTTAAAGCAGCTTGAACAGCTACCTTGGCAGTTTCATCATCGCGAATTTCGCCGACCATAATGATATCCGGATCCTGACGCAGCACGGAACGCAAAGTACGCGCAAACGTCAGTCCCACCGCTTCATGAACCTGAACCTGATTAATCAATTCCAGTTGATATTCCACCGGGTCTTCAATAGTAATAATGTTACGTTCCTTGTCGCGAAGCAGATCAAGTGCGGAATACAAGGTGGTGGTTTTGCCGCTGCCGGTCGGCCCGGTCACCAAAAACAATCCGTAAGGCTTACTCAACATGCGTTTCAGGGCCAAAACCATGGATGCCGCGTAACCTAACTTATCCAGGTCCAGATGCAAATTCTTTTTATCCAGAACGCGCATAACAATTTTCTCACCCAGAATCGTAGGCATTGACGAGATACGCAGATCAATCTCCCGCCCTTCGATCATTATGTGAATACGCCCTTCCTGAGGAACTCTGCGTTCGGCGATATCCATCCGACTGATCACCTTAATGCGTGAGATAATAGCAGCATGCCAATCCTTGGGTGGGGTCATCAAATCCTGCAAAACGCCGTCAATTCGATAACGGATCCGGACATTGTGCTTATCGGGTTCGATGTGGATGTCGGAAGCACCCTCCTTAACCGCCTGGGCAATACTCATATTAACCAGGTTTACCACGGGGCTGGCGTCGGTCATTTCCGAAAGATCGATTATCACATCCTCATCAATCGCCTCTTTTTCGACAACTTCCAGATTGGCTTCTTCCAGCGAAGCGACAAAACTGTCGATTTTCACTTCCTGGGCATAATATTTTTTGATGTATTCTTCAATATTCCCAGCTAGCGCGATAACCGGTTGAACACGCAACTGGGTTATCCGCTCCAGATCATCAATCACCAGCAAAGACTGAGGCTCGGCCATGGCAACCGTAAGACTCTCTTCCACCTTAAACAACGGTATAACCAGATTCTGTTCTGCTATTTCTTTTTCGATCGTGTCCACCACCTGAGGATCAATCATACCCGGACGCAATTTCACCGCCGGCAGCCCCAGACTTTCGGATAAACTATCCAAAACTGCAGAGCTATCGACCAGCTTCTTCTCAACCAGCAACTCACCCAGTTTCAATCGGCTTTTCTTCTGCCACCCCAGGGCCTGCTGCAACTGGTCCTCACTGAGGTGACCGGCCTGCACCAGCATCTGTCCCAATTTTATGGATTGTGACAATAATTTCATAAGAAACTCCGCACTGCGGTAACCACATCAGGAAAAATTTCAAATCGCGCTGACAAGCGGGTAATATCGAAAATTTCCTGGGTCATATCGTTAAGATTGCTCAGCTTGAGCTTTAAGCCCCGCTCGGCCATCTCCCGTTGATTTTTGACGATCAATTCCAGGCCGGAACTATCGCAAAACGTCACTTCACCCATTTCGATCACCAGCCTTTTGGTCCAGGATCGATTGAGTTGATTTAACTGTCTTTCCAGTTCATCCAGTTCACCGGCCACTATCGGACCCACCGGTTTAACCAGTGTTACAGCACCTTCTTTAGAAACGGTTACCTGCATGATGCTGATATCCTCTCGCCCGCCTGCTCACCAAACATAATCTTATAAACCCGATCCACGGAATCTTCCTGTCCAATAAACAACCGCCGATAAATATCGTTTAGCAACTTTTCTATCGCGCCACAATACTGCCGGGAGTCAGTTGTTGTCCAAAACGACTCCAGGGCAACATAATCCTTCTCAGCCATAAATAAATTCGCAGTCATCTCCCGCCCGACATCTTCCAAGGCTGCTTTCATTAAAGTTTCAGCCAGAAACTTATCTTTCCCCGGCAACAGCACCGCAAAAACATCGTCCGACATTTTGCCCAACAGAAAACTATCCTGTCGTCGGGCAATACATTGACGCAAACAACGACCCAATTGTCGACAAAGAGAGCGCCAATTTTGAGAGTTACCGGCAAAAGTTCTACGAAATCCCCGCACCGTAATAACCGTCAGGCTGAAAAGTTCATCCTGTCGAAACAAATCATCGGCCCAGCTCTGGGACTTTTCCAAAAAGGTCTCTGCACGCAATGCCTGGGTATTCTCGTCATGCTCAGCCAGCCATTGTCTTTGATTGGTAGCCTGGAGTTGTTTCCAGAAAAACTCTATCAACTGCACTGCTGATTTAAAATTTTCCTTTTTGCACAAAGTCTCACTGCCGCCGGCTCGTTCGGCATTGACCAGTAAAGGCTTACCGTAGTCACGATATAAAGGTATGCAGACATCCGTCCGCAAACCGTCTTGTGGAGAACGGCCGGCCAAAAACACTTCGCTGTTGTTCGAGCCGATCCAATAAGCCCGGCCGCTGTCGAGAGATTCTCGGACCACCACCGAATCCAACGGTAATACACACGGTTTCCTGGGGGGGACGGAGCGACTTAGCGATTTAGTCCGCTTTTTTGTTTGATTCTGCGGCATTATTACACACTCAATCAGATTATTATTATCGCTATCCGGCGACCACAGCGTCACATTGCATGGCCCAAGCACATAAAACAGTGACTTCTCCACCACACGGATAAAACTCTGATAACGCTCCAGCAGATCGTCTGTCTCATGTAACAGAGCCAGTTCTTCCAAAACTCCCCGCAAATAATCAGGAGCTTCAGCCTGGCCCGGAAAATCGTAATTATTTTGCTTGTCAGTTTTCATTTGCTTTTCACCGCCGGTCCCAAAACCGGACCTGTCACTACCAACGGCAGTTTAACTACCATCTCGGAACCCTTATCAAGCCCGCTGGTAACATTTATTGTCCCGCCATGCAGCGCCACAATCTCTTTACTGGTTGCCAGTCCCAAACCCGTACCCGGAATGTCCGCCGTTTCTTCGCGATTCACCCGATAGAACCGGTCAAAAATTAAATTGATATCCTCGGCGGCAATTCCATAACCGGTATCCGTAACCTTAATATAAACGTATCGCTCATCGACATTGGTTTCTATAAACACCGTCCCTCCCTGAGGTGTATATTTAACCGCGTTGCTCAGAATATTGTTTAACACTACCGCCAGTTTTTCGCGGTCCGCGTAAAGATTCGGCAGCTTGGGATGGTAATTGGTCTGCAGGGTAATCTGCTTACTGCCCGCCAGGGCTTTAATATCATTGACACATTGAGAAATCAATCGATCCAGCAATACTTCTCCCTTGTCAAGCTGCAACGAACCGGTCTCCATCCGTGACAAATCCAGAACATCATTAACCAGACGGATCAGCCGGCTGGTCTCCTCATTGATAACGTTGAAGGCTTCCTTCTGCACCCGTTCGTCGAGCACCATATCCGACAACAAAGTTTCCGTATAGGCCCGAATATTGGTCAGTGGACTACGCAATTCATGGCTGACATGGGAAATAAAGTTGTCCCGACCTTGCTCCTTGGCTTTTTGCTGGGTAATGTCACGCATCAAAATCAGGAGCCCCCCGTCTTCTCCGGCATCAACCTGACGATGACAGGATACCCACAGGCTTGTCGAACTGTCCTGACTTGAATCATAACTAGCCGCAACGGAAGTTTCAGCCTCATCCGGCAGACTGCCTTCTTGAACTCCCGCAACAGCAGCCGGAGCAGCCGGAATCGTAATCTCAAAATAATCATCCGCACGATGATCTTTCAAATCAATCAGTCTTTGCAAAGTTTCTTTTGCCTGACCATCATTGAACAATTCCACTACCGATGTTCCGATAAACTCACTGAGCCGCCGTCCTACCATCCCCTCGCAAGCCCGGTTGGCCAGAATTATATTACCCTGGGCATCCGCCTGCACAATTCCATCCGGCAGCGCATCGATCAGCATCAAAAGTCTTTGAGAATCGTAACTGCACAAAAACTGACCAAGATTGTTTTGCCCTGAAGTTGCCCCGTCCTGGCCCTCCATATTTTCCAAAGCGCTTAGCAGTCGATTCCATCCTTGGCAGGCTTCCGTCAATCGCGCACCTACCGGCGCCGCACTTAATGACTTCAACGCTTCCTGATCATCTGATATTTTGATTACATTAACCAGATTGGCTTCTATCGCATGGGTCATTTTACGATGCCGATATGCCCGAACGTGCAAAACCACCGAATAAATAGCCGCCGGCAACATCAGTAACGCCGCTATCCAAGCCGCATTCCACCCAATCTCCGAAACATTTCTCTGATATTTCCGGACCGTTAGAACAATTGCAGAAATTAATCCGCCACCTGCCAGAATGACTCCGCATAAAACACTCAGAATCATCTCTTTCGGCACCTCAGTCTTTTTATTGGACCTTGGCTTGGCCGGCTGCACTTCTACCTGGTCCACTAAAGCCAGTTTCTCTTTTCCACTTGTGTCCGTCATTATTCGGGCTCACTTTTCAAAAATATTCGATTTCAAAACCTTTTAAAACCGCCTTATTCACCTGCCAAATCCAACTATTAAACCGTCAAGCAACCTATTTTCATACTGATTTCGCTGATTAATTTGAGTCTTGAAATCTGCTCTCGTTCAAAGCAATATAATTTCTGACAATTTATGTCTGATCTTTAAAATATTACATCTCATATTGCCTATCGACCTTCCAGGTTAGACAAATTCCTTTTGCCTTTCACTTTTTCCCTAAAATCCCCCTGCTGAACGAGTAATTCCTCAGATCTAACTGGCTTCAATCGATATTCAACTTAAGACAGTCAAATTATCTACCGATCTGGGTTCATGTGAAAAGTATATACTTTTTGTTATATCTATATATTAGGACGTTGCTTATATGAACATCTTGCTTGCCGACGACGACTCCAAAATCCACCTTATCATTCGTATGTGGCTGCAGAACCAAGGACACAAAATTACCTGCACTGCTAACGGTAGATCCGCACTAAAGCTTCTTAGGCAATTCCACTACGATTGCCTGATAACCGATGTCAACATGCCGCTTATGAACGGCGTTGAATTGATCGAAAAAGCTTTGAAATTACCCAACTCTCCAAATACCATCGTCGTGATGACCTCACGTTGTGATGCCGGACAAATCAAATCCGAAATCGACAATCCCAAAGTTCACGTTTTCAACAAACCCTTCAGTCCCAAAATACTTACCGAACTGATAAGTAACATCGAAGAGCAATGGATTTCCTCGACATGAACCATACCAGTCAACAGTTGATCCATAACCTGCTTGATCTCTGGCAGGAAAGTAACCGCCAAAAGCAGCAACTGTCTGATTCCCCAATATCTCCCCTGACAGATTTGGATTTTTCTCAATTACCTCAAACCGCAGCCAAAAAAATTTTAGGCATTATCGAGCAATTTGAACAAATTGCCGCCGATAACGAACTGCTGGGCAAAGAGCTGCTGGATTATTACGAACAAATTAACGCCACCTTTTCCACCATTTCTAAAGTCGCCTGCTGTAAAACCATCACAGAAGCAGCAACTGTTCTTACTAATACCATTAGCGATGTCATCGACAGCAGCTTCACCTATTACCAGGGCTTGATCACGCAACATTTTTCTTCCGCCGACAATATCAAAATATCTAACGACGTGCTTTTCGGTTTGTATAAAAATGAAAACCACCACCAGGCACAACTCTTTTTCGATGAACACCAGGAAAAATTACTGGAGATGTTTTCGAGCGGTGAACATTCACAGGTCGATATGATTGGCTACAGCGGCTCCTTCAACCACGACCACAACGGCCGCGGAAACGTCCTTGCTGTCGCCCTGATTGCCAAAGACCCGGAAATCGAATCTCTCGGAACAATAATTTTTGTCCGCGACAACACTAAAGAACCCTTCACCGCCCTGGAAATGAACCTGGCTGCTTCTTTGGCCGATACCGGTTCCGCTGTTCTGGGCAACCTTCTCTACGCCGAAAAACTGCAACAATCATTCATCCAAAACGTCATCTCACTCGTCAGAGCTATGGAAGCCAAAGACTCCTACACCAGTGGCCATTCCACCCGCGTCGCCGATCTGGCTTGCCAACTCGGCCGACATATCGGACTCGACGAAAAACAGGTTCAGCACCTCCACTGGGCCGGACTGCTTCACGACATCGGCAAAATCGGCATTAGCGACAAAGTGCTCACCAAACCGGGACGGCTCACCGACGAAGAATTTGAACACATAAAAACGCATCCCGTAAAAAGCTTCAACGTCCTGGAACCGATCACCGCCTTGGATCCCATTCTCGAAGCTGTTAAACACCACCACGAACATTACGACGGTTCCGGCTACCCCGACGGCCTCACTGCCGAAGATATACCTTTCCAGGCCCGAATCCTACAAATTGCCGACGTCTGGGACGCCCTCACTTCCACCCGTTCCTACCGAAAAGCCATGCCCATGGAAAAAGCTCTCGATATCATGCGCAGCGAAGCAGGAACCACTATGGATCCCGAACTAACCAAAAGCTTCACCGAAATGATCACCCAGCAACAAAACCAATCCCCCTCCCCCAAAAAATAATCATCTCTCAAACAGTATTCATTCCCGAATCTCTCTTGCACCGCTATCAATCTGCTTATCGAAAAACCACCGCCTACCGGCAAAGTTCTCTGCCTTCCAATAACTTGATCACTCCCCTGTTGAAACCGGCACAATCACTAATACGCCTGGCGGGACTCGAACCCACGACCTACGGTTTAGGAAACCGTCGCTCTATCCGGACTGAGCTACAGGCGCATAGCAACATCATAACAGTTTTGGGGTAAAAATCAATCAGCTACTTTTGTCGGAAAAACCCACACTCAACGCGGCTTGGCATACCATTTCCGCACCAGTTTTTCCGCAGGTTTGCCGTATATGCAAAAGCCGGTATGCCCCTCAGCCTCCTCCCGCCCATAAAGCTCACTAGGCCAGGCCCACCAGGTAAAACCAATAAACCAGGGCTCATCCCAGAAGGTTTCAATCGCTGCCTGGTAATATCGCCGCTGCTCATCACCGTCGTATTCCAACAAGGTTTGCTTATATGTCCACGGCGCAGCACTACAACCGTTAGCGCTACGCACCCCCTGCTCGATAAAAAGAATCGGACGATCATTTTTCCTGCTGAGTTCACTCAGCGTCTCTTTAATCGGCACCCACCTTCGCCGGAGAGCTTCGTATGAGGTATCTGAAGGCGGAACCTTACTCAAGTCGTCCTGCAAAGCCAAATCCACATCATCCGTACCCACAGGATAATATGCACTGATGCTGATCACATCAACCGCATCCCACCACGCCACCTGCTGTTCCTCTCCATGATTAACATCATAGGTAATCACCCCGCGATAGACCTCTCGCACCTCAGCTATCAGGTTCCGCCAGCGACTTTCAAACTGCTCGGTCGATCCCATCTCGCAGCCCAGACAAAGCATCTCGCAATCTTCCTGCTCGGCAATTCTCGCGTAATGCAGCAGGAATCCACGAAAATCCTCCCACCATCGGCTCCAGGCTTGCATATCAAGTTCGTCATCTTCGTTCTGAAATTTTATCCGCGACCGTCACGCACATTTACAACCGGCTTGAGTATCACTTTCAGGTCATTATTACGGGCCAAAGAAATCGCCCTGCGAATCTCATCTTCCGTCACCATTGTCGGATTAGTTTCCGCCCAGTATATTGTCGGCTCATTAGGTTTCAGCATCTCCCCCGCAAAGGATACACAAACCCATCCCGCACCGGTATCCGCCAGCTTCTTCATCGACTCCACCGGAGCCGCCCCCAGGTATTGCCCCCGCCGACCCGTCCAGCCCCAACTGAATCCTTTGATAAAACCAGTTGGTGAATGTGTGCTCGTAATCTCTGAAGGGCGCGCACCATATCTAATCTCCACCCGCGAAATTTGCGACTCCTTCGCAAATTCAATCTTAAGATACCTCGATTTACCATCCCCGCGGTCAACCTTATACAAAACCGGCACCGTGTACCCATAATCGCCGGAGCCAAAATAGTAAACTTCCTTTTCCGGATGCACCGCCTCAAACTTAACACCATCACCCGAAACATAAAACTTCAGATCCGTTTTTTTTCCCGGCAGAAAGGCATAAACCTTCCACGAATTGATCTCAGAGTCAACCTTATAAACCACCGAATCCCCCGCCTGCGCTGCCAACCGGTGCCCATCCTCTTTGAACCGTCGAGTCTGCTTCTCCGCAACACTGAGCACCCCGTCATAGCTGTGCACATAGCGCAGATCCTGCATTTCATCTACCAGCGTCCTGTGCCTGACCGCCACCGGCCCAATCACATTGGAAGCCTCCGAAACACCCGATTCGTTTTGTGCCTTAACACGATAAAAATAACTTTTGCCAATCCCTACTGAAGCATCATTGAAAATCGTACGATACTGAACCGCAGCGTCGGAAACATTACTACCCACCACCAACCAAGGCCCCTCAGCCGTTTCCGCCCGCTCAACAATATACGTTTCCGCACCGGCACTGCCCCGCCAGGTCATCAAAGCCGCATCGTCCGTATCCAGCAAAACCGGCACCGCCGGCACCGGCACCTTAGGCAACGGAAGATTCCTTATCTCGAAGGCTTTCTGTCGCATCAAATGAACCAGATTCCGTTCATCATAAGCCTTACCTGATTCAAAACCAGGCCAGTGATACGCCTTGAACAAGTCTCCACCGAAAGGCTCACTATGCCAGTAAAATCCGCCGTCCCGATTACGATAACGCAGCGACCAGATCAACGCCCCCACCGTTTGCTCCTCGACCGCCGCATGGATAATGCTCCGGACATCAGCCGTATCAACAAATCCGAACTCACCAACCACGTAAGGCTTTTTACCGCGGGCCAGGGCCGCACTCTTTTTAATCTGCCCGATAGTTTCCCTCGGATTCTTGGAATAATGATGGGTCGTCACAATATCGATGTTCTCGTCCGCAATCGATTCCTTTCGCAGCACCGTCGTATGATAGCCGTCCATAACCAGGTGATTCTTATCAATACTTTTTATATAAGCGGCAACCTTAGCTGTCCAGGCATGGGGACATACCAATTCATTGCCCGTCTCCCACGCAAATACCGCTTTGTCATCTCGATACTTGACACCGGTAACCGTATTCCTCCGATTGATGACAAAACTTACCATTCTTTTATAATCTTCAATAAGCTCCGCATCCTTCCAGAAATCGTCCCTGCCCTTGCCCCGAAATGCCGCACACGCTTCGATACCCCCCCACCACTTCCAGTTATCGATAAAAGGAATAATAATGCGAATCCCTTTTCGATTAGCAACCGCCAGCACCATATCCAGAGCCTGGAACGCCTCCTCGTTGAATTTCTCCGGGCCCAGAATATGTCGCGGGGTTTCCGGCCCCTCACCCGCCCTGGCTACCGAAAGCGTATAAATCCGCACCACTTGCCCACCCATCTGCTTGATCGCTTCCAGAGCATCCTCAATTTCAAACTCCGATGGCAGCCGCCACGCATTGGTTTTTTCAAATGGCAGATTATCCTCGTTGTAGTGCAGACAGGGAATATTAAAGCTTATAAACCGCACCTGCCCGTTCTCGTCCATAACCTTATCACCGTCGGTATAGACAAAACTTGTAAATCCGCTTTCCTCTGCGAAAGCACAACCCGAAAAACCGATTAAAATCAGTAATATAACAGACTTTTTCATTCTGATTTCCTTTTATTGTAACCGTTCACAGAAAAATCAGTTACTTTCCAAAGCATATCCTCTCAAAACAGACCTGAATGAATTAATGCAACGTACCCTCGGCTTGTTCGAAGTTTTGTATTTGGTTCGGATTTTCATACCTGACACTCCGCTCCGGATCGTCATTCGTTATTCGTCATTGATTCGTCATTCTGGCTTCGTCATCCGTCATTAACTTCATGGTCAATCTAAACTGTGAACACTTACCTTTTATTTAGTGACTGTGGGTTTTGCTAAGGATGTGTCGTCGTCACTGACGCCATCTTTCCACGTCAACGGCGCCAGGTACACTCCACCCTGCCCCCAACCGCAGTGACTTATATACCAGTTGCCGTCCAGGTCACGAATAACCTCAGCCGCATGCGAATTAAACCGGGCCACCTCTTGCTTCAACGTCCATTGGTAAGGATCTTCACTTCGATAAACCGCCGTGCAGCAATAATCGTCCCGGGGACCAATAAACAGATAGTAATATTTACCCCTGCGCACTACGAACGGCGATTCCGTTGGCCCGCCCCAGGTACCCACCGAAGGATCCGTAAAAACAATTTTCCTGTCCCGCCAGTCAACCAAATCATCGCTTACCCGGCAACAAACCACATGTTTTCCTCCCGCCGGCTTGTCCGTAGCTGTGTAATACATAATCCACCGGTCCCCATGACGCTGAACAAACGGATCACGCGCATCGTAACCGTCCACGATCATCGAATTCTTTTCGTGCCGCTTCCAATTATAAAGGTCCTTACTCGTCGCCAGATGTATTTTGTATTTTCGGTTGTCCGGGTCACCCGCGCAGTAGTACATGTAATAAAGGCCTTCATGAAACACCACATAGGGCGCCCAAAGATGCTTTTCGCCCCATTGCTCATCCACCGATAACGCAAAATCCTTCTTCACCCACTGCTGTTGGCCCAGGGTATCCGCCGTAGCATGGGCCAGATTGTCTTCCTCGCTGGGACTTGCCGGCTCCTCGTGCGTAATACCAAACAGATGCCACCCACCCACCTGATCAGCAATAAAACAGTGATCGTTTATATACCACTTTTCCGCTTCGCCGACACTTGGATCGTATATCCTTTTAAACTCCCCTGCCGTAACCACCTCCGGTCGCTTGGGCCGATGTGGCTCCGATGGCTCATCAATCAAATCTTCAATACGCTTCGCATAGGGCAGCAACGGCTCCAGCGGCGCCGAAGGTATCGCTTCATACCAGAACGCAGCCACCGACCAGTCGTCCTGCCTGTCAAAATAACCACGCTTCGCCGACGCCCCGATCTGCTGTATCGTCACCCGAATATCTTTCTTCCAGTAAACCGGGTCCTTCATATGCCACCGATACATGGTAAACAGATCATCTTTCCAAAGCGGCGTCCCGCTATACAAATAGCTGGTCCTCTGCAGCCCCCAGCTTTGCCCGATGTAATCCTCCGTTCCCGTCCCACAGATCGTCGGAAACTGCTCATCACCATCGAGATAAATTTTTACTTCCCCTTCCCCCCACCAGTCCGGATCAACAATCCGAGCACCCAGAACGCAACCGATATATCTCCCCGAACCCACACGCTTGGGCAGTATCTCAAAATCCTCTTTCAAAGTCGTTGGATTCTCCCGCCGGTACTGCACATGAAGTCGCCCAAAATCATCGGGCAAAGTTTCCCCAATCGTGTAATCTATCTGGTAGTAAACATGATCCGCCCCGCCCGGCCCTTCATTGGTTATCGTAAAATAAGCTTTCTCCCTGAACGGCATCGGTAAATAAATCGACAATCCCGCACTGCTGTTAACCGTGTGAACCGCCGATTGATACGCAGCGCTTACCCCGTGCCCACAACCGAAAAAACTCCCCACCGGTGCTTCGATACTCGGATGCTTCTGGCCGTCCCAGTAACCTCGAATCACAAATCCCAGCAAATTCTCCGGCGTACTCCGCACCGTCATCCAGATGTGCCTTATGACACCGGGCCCTTTAATATCACAAAGCGTCACCGTTTCACCCGGCCGCACTTCCCTAAGCGGCGATCCCTTCCGACCCACACCCAAATTACTCGCCGCCTTGCCGCCGCCACCCTTCGCACCCGTCGGATTTTCAAACGTTATCGACCGTGACTCAACCGGAACATTCACAATGTAAGGCTTGTCAATATAATTTTCATAGCCGATCTCTTCACTACTCCCCCGGCACGACAAAACCATCAACGAAATAACTGAAACTGATATTAACATTTCCTTAACTGCATGTCTCATAATAGTACTCCCACAGTTTCAAAAAAATTGATTCACTTCATTTCACTCCATTTGCTTCTCGTCAATTTTCACCATCTTGTCATACCCTTCAGACAACTGTCTCGACGTTATTGAAATCCCCCACGCCGCAAAACTCACTATAATCAACATAACATGTGCCGTGGTCTCAACTGTTTCTTCAAGATTGATATGTAATTGGGCTTCCTGAGGCAAATAGAGATGCCGAAAAACCCTTCTGGCAATCAGTTGCGAAAGCAGATAGGTCGCAAACGTGGAAAACAATAATATCCGAAACCAGTCTTTTCTAATAAACTTACCAAACAATCTTCTTTGCTTAAACGCCCAGATCCCCAACAACACCAAAGCTACATAAACACCGGTGCTGGTCCCCGCAAAATGCCACTCTCGACAAAAAAATGATCCACTCAAACACCCCATAAATAAATGAAATTGGCTTCGAAATACCCCGGCCTGCAAAATAAAATTAATCAGGGAAATACCTAAAAAAAACAAAGCCATAGACTCATTTGTACCGCGGGAAAAAATTTCCTGTTGATGAAAATATTCCGCCACATACACCGCCATCATTGCCGCCGGACCCAAAAAAACAGGCCACCAACGCCCACAACTCCAAAATCGAGATTTCCAACCTGAATGTTCACTAAGCTTCATTGCGGCTCACTTTCGATTAGGATACCTTATTCCAAACTCAAATTGCAAACGCATCCGCACCCATTCTACCACATAATTCCACATTAACAACATCCAAACCCGCCTACCGACCAACCTCTATTTCACCTGATTATAATTATATTTATCCTTCAGGCTTCAAGCTTCAGGCTTCAGGCTTCAGGCTTCAGGCTTTCTTATGCTTGCAACCCAATTAAATTTAAGGTAAAATACCCGGCAACTGATTCGCACGGTTCCTACTGGTTCAGGAGGTTTCACGATGAACAACAATTCAGTCTCGCCAGCCGAAATCACCGTCAAAGCTGTTGTGCTGGGCGTGGTCCTGGCAGTTATCTTGGCTGGTGCCAACGCCTATCTGGGCCTTTTCGCCGGAATGACCGTCTCCGCCTCCATTCCCGCCGCCGTCGTCTCCCTGGGCATTCTACGCTTGTGGCGAAAACACAACATCCTCGAAAACAACATCGTACAAACCGCCGCCTCCGCCGGTGAATCACTCGCCGCCGGCGTAATCTTCACCCTGCCCGCCCTCATAATCCTCGATTTCTGGCAGGAATTCAATTATCTCTGGGTCACCATCATCGCCGGCTTCGGCGGTCTGCTCGGCGTACTTTTCACCATACCCCTCCGCCGCGCGCTCATCGTCGAAGGCCAACTCAAATTCCCCGAAGGCATCGCCACCGCCGAAGTACTAAAATCCGGACAACACGGCGGCTCCGATATCAAACACATCGCCTGGGCCGCTATCGCCGGAGCCGTCTTCAAATTCGGTGAAGCCGGACTCGGCATCTGGACCGCAGTTTTTGAAACCGCCAAAACCGTCGGAACCAGCCTCGTCTATTTCGGGTCAAACCTCAGCCCCGCCCTGCTCTCGGTCGGATATATCGTCGGCGCAAACATCGCCGTTCTTATCTTCCTCGGGGGATTATGTAACTGGCTCTTTGCCATTCCCCTCTGCGCCGCCTTGGGCGACGCCCCTGCCGGCGATGTCTCCGCCGTCGATTGGGCTTACGATATCTGGTCCACCAAAACCCGTTACATCGGCGTCGGCGGCATGCTCATCGGCGGCTTGTGGACCGTTTTCAAACTCCGCAAATCTCTGCTGGGCGGAATCAGCAGCGGCTTAAAAGCCTATCAAAACCTCTCCCCCGGCAAACAGGAAATTCTCCGTACCGAAAAAGACCTCCCCATGAAATGGGTCATAATATTAATCATCAGCTCGGTGGTGCCGCTGTTTCTGGTATATCAGCATTTCGTCGGACAAGTCCACATTTCCCTTACCATGGCCGTTATCATGTTGTTTACCGGATTCCTCTTCTCCGCCGTAGCAGGTTACATGGCCGGGTTGGTCGGCTCATCTAACAATCCCATCTCCGGCGTCACCATCTCCACCGTGCTGGTTTCGTCACTGCTGCTGCTCCTGCTGATGGGAAAAGGTGCCGAAAACGGACCTCCCGCCGCCATCATCATCGGTGCCGTGGTCTGTTGCGCCGCCGCCATCGCCGGGGACAACATGCAGGACCTAAAAGCCGGCTATCTCGTCGGCGCCACTCCCTGGAAACAGCAGATCATGCAGATGATCGGTACCGCTTCTTCGGCACTGGTCATGGCTCCCATACTCATGCTCCTCTTAAACGCCTATGGATTCAAAGGACACTCTTCCGCCACCGACAGCGCCTTAGCTGCTCCGCAGGCCAATCTGATGGCCTCCGTTGCCCAGGGTGTTTTCCAGGGAAACCTGCCCTGGAATTTCATCTGGATCGGCATCGCCGTTGCCGCCGGTGTGATTATGCTCGACACTTTCCTCGAAGCCCGAAACAGCTCCTTCCGCACCCCCGTCCTGGCAGTGGCCATCGGCTTTTACCTGCCCTTCGAGTTGTCCGTACCGATTTTCGTCGGGGGCATGCTTAACGAACTCGTCCGACGCATACAAATCAAACGCAAACTTAACACCCATGCCGTAGAAGCCGCCAATCGTCGCGGACTGCTCTTCGCTTCCGGCCTGATCACCGGCGAAGCTCTCGTCGGCATCCTCATGGCCATCCCTATCGTAATTACCGGGAACAAAAAATTGCTCGCCATTCCCGGTGGCCCGTTCGGTGCCTGGCCCGGTGTCCTGCTCCTACTCGGAATAATCGCCTGGCTCTACCTAACCATCATGAAAAAACCAAAAACCGAATAGCAATCGAATCAAAACCTAAATATCCAGGTCAACAAAAAGTGCGAACTCACACTATCAGGAGATTTTCATGAACTTACTGCAAAAGAAAATGATGTTGGTTTTATTTCTCGCAATCACCCTGACCGGCTACCTGGCCGCCTTCGCCCAGGAAAAGCCCACTGCCGCCCGAACCTGGCAGGGACAAATTACCATCCCCACCTACCCCTGGCAAACCGACGTCAATCCCAAGTTCTGGGCCCTCGAAGGTGCCGTCAAAGGCTCAACCACCGTCAAAGGCTCAATTGTCTATCCCTACACCATGCAGGACCATCTCTCCCGAAAACTCGAAAACCGAACCTACCAGGCCATCTTCCTCGAAAACGAATTCCTCAAAATCACCTGCCTGCCCGAACTCGGCGGACGACTTCACTCGGTACTCGACAAAACCCAAAACCATGAAGTCTTCCACCTTAACCAGGTCATCAAACCCAGCATGATCGCCATGCGCGGCGCCTTCATTAGCGGCGGCGTCGAATGGAACGCCGGACCCCAGGTCCACACCGTTACCATCCTCTCTCCCGTCAACGTCATCAACGGACAAAACCGCGATGGCTCCGTTTACCTCGAAGTCAGCAACCTCGAACAATCCCTTCGCACCCAATGGACCGTTCGACTCACCCTCCACCCCGGCCGTTCTTATCTCGACGAACGCATCAAAATCTTCAACCCCGCCGACGCCATGAATCCCTACTATTTCTGGAACTGCACCGCCGAACCCCAACGCAACGGAACCCGCTTCATTTACCCCATGACCCTCGGCACCGACCATAACGGTATCAAATTCTTCTCCTGGCCCGTCAACGAAGGCAACGACATCTCCTGGCTCAAAAATTACGCCGATGCCTCCTCCATCTTCGGCTACAAATGCGAGTTCGACTTCTTCGGCTCCTATCAGGTCGATGTTGACCACGGCACCGTACAGGTTTCCAACCACCAGGACCTGCCCGGCAAAAAAGCCTGGACCTGGGGCCAAGGCGAATATGGCCGCGTATCTCAGCAAAACCTCACCGACAAAGACGGCCCTTACATCGAAGTACAAAGCGGACCCCTTCCCACCCAGTCGGATTACGGCATGCTCTGGCCCCGCGAACAAGTCAGTTGGCAGGAATGGTGGTATCCCGTCCATGGCCTCGGCCAGGGCTTCGAATTCGCCACCAAAGACCTCGCCATTCAACCCATTCGCTCCGACAACACCCTCGAAATCCGCATGATGCCCACCGGTATTTTCGACAACGCCACCTGCCTGATCAAACACAACGACCGCGAACTTTACAATAACACCATCAACCTCTCACCCAAATCACCGCAAATAATCAAATTAGATCACCCCGCCGATGAACCTGTCGAAATCACCGTCAAAACCGACCAGGGCTTCGTCCTGGCTAAATACATTTCCCCCCTGCCCATTCCTCCCATCGAACCTCCCGATCCAAAAACCTTCGAGGAAAAATCCGACGACCAATTGACCACCGAAGAAAAATATCTCAAAGGCCTCAAGCTCGACCGGGCCACCAACCGCCCTCAGGCCCGCAAATATTACGAAATGGCCCTGCTCGAAGATCCCGCCTACCGACCCGCCCTCAGAAACCTTGCCGTGCTCGACTTCGAAGCCGGATTATATCAATCAGCCATCGATATACTCCAAAAAGCCCTACAACGCAAACCCGACGAAGACGGACTCTGCTGGTATTTCCTCGGCTCCAGCTATTTCCGCCTCGGACAATTCGACAACGCTCTGCGCTGCGCCGCCCGCGCCGCCAAATGCTTCGGCACCGAATCCATCGGCCAGGACCTCCTCGGCCGCACCTACCTCCGCCTCAATCAATACAACCACGCCATGGAATCCTTCACCAAAGCCGTCTTCGCCAAACCGTCCGACACCAAGACCAAAAACCACTTATTAATCGCCGCCTATGCACGAGGCCAAAAGGAACTCGCCTTCTCGCGGGCCCGACAAATGATCTCCCAGAATCCCACCAACCTTATTCCGCGCGCCCTGCTGGCCTTGCAAAACGATCAGGCCCTGAACGATTTCACCCAACAAAGCCACGCCTTCCTCGGCGAAGACAATTTCGAAATGATCGAAGCCGCCCTCGATTTCGCCGAACTAGGCCTGACCAACGAAGCTCTCCAACTGCTCGCCGCCTTCTGCGTCGACAACACCCCGGACAACCAACTCAGCCCCCTGCCGCTTTACTACCTCGCTTATTTCGCCCACCTCAGCGGCCATGAACAACTTGCCAAAAATTATCTCGACCGGGCCGCCAAAATCAACAAAGATTTCGTCTTCCCCTCGCGCCCCCAGGCCGTCGAAGTATTCAACTTCGCCCTGCAGAATAATCCCTCCGACGCTTACGCCCATCTCCACCTCGGCAATCTCCTCGGCAACCTCGGCCGCCTCGATGAAGCCGTCTCCCAATGGAAAAAAGCCGCCGATCTGGACCAATCCCTCAGCATCGCCTTCCGCAACCTCGGCTTATTCTACTGGAAACAGAACGATCTCGATAAAGCATCAAACTTCTACCGCCAGGCCATCACCGCCCGAAAATCCGACCAGACTCTTTACCGCGACCTCGCCGAAATTCTCATCGAAAACCACCAACGCCCCCAAGCCATCGACCTCATCAAAAATATGCCTTTCGAAACTCTCCGCCGCGCCGACATCATCATCATGTGGGGCCAGGCCTATCTGGACGAAAAACGTTACGACGAATGCCTCGACCTGCTCGAATCCACCCCCTACTTTGTCAACTGGGAAGGCTCCAGCGTAACCTGGAACATCTTCAACCAGGCCCACGTCGCACGAGGCCAAATCCACCTCGACAACCAGAACTTCACCGCCGCACTCAAGGATTTCACCGCCGCCATTACCTACCCCGAAAACATCGGCGTCGGAAAACCCAACCACCCCGAACAGGCCCAGGAATACTACCTCATCGGCCAAACCTACGCCGCCCTCAACCAACCCGACCAAGCCAAATCCGCCTGGCAATCCGGCGCCCAAGCCCAACCCGGCTCCGAAAAACAAAACAAATTCCGCAATCTCTGCAAAAAAGCTCTCACTCCGTAACCGAGTAGCTTTGAATTTGTTCTTGTTAACGCTTGAAAGATATCTATAATACGCTCTTGGAAAAATGGTGCGTCGGTGTTTGTCGAACTGATGGGGAAATTGGTATGGCGCAAGGTCAAATGGACAAAGAAATCAGTAAGATAATCAGGCCGATTGTTCTGCTGATTTGTTTGATGATTTTTTTCTCCGTGTTGTTCAAATTGCTTATGCAATACGAAGGGCGGGAAGTCTCACTTCTACGCTGTTTCTACATGGTTACCATCACGGTTTCCACCGTAGGTTACGAAGACCTGCTCGGCACCAAAGACAGCAACCTGCTGATGCTGTTTACGATAATATCGATTATGCTGTACATGGTGGCGGTCGCGTACACTATCTCGAACTTTACAGCTTTTTTGGTCGAAGGCCGACTGAAAATGTACTTCCTGCTGAAAAGGATTTTGAAAAGGATAAAAAAAATGGATCAGCATTACATTATTTGCGGCATTAAGGACATAGGCGTTTTTACAGCAAAGGAACTTCATAAAACCAAAAGGCCTTTCGTCGTTATCGAAGAAAGCTCCGCGGCAATTGAGGAACTGTCTCATGAAATTGCATCGCTGGTGTCTTTGCAGGGTGATCCTACTGACGATCATTTACTAAAACAGGCCGGCGTCGAAAAGGCCCAGGCACTGATTGCGTGCCTCGAAGATGACAAGGATAATCTTTATCTGGTCCTTGCCGCTAAGGAATTGAACCCGGAAATCAAAATCGCCGCAAAATGCAACCTGCCCAAAAACCAAAAGAAACTTCTTAAAGCCGGCGCTTCCTATCTGGTTTCGCCGCACATGATCGGCGGCATGCGGATTGCCTCGGAATTGATTCGGCCTTACGTGGTTTCTTTCTTGGATCGTATGCTTCGTGACGAAAAAGAAATCGGGGTTCGCCTGGAAGATATGGAGGTTCAGGAAGGAGCTGCCTTTGTCGGTAAAACATTTTCCGATCTCTATCAGAAAAGCGGCATCTTGATTATTGCATATCATAACCCAAAAACCGGCGAATTCCAATACAATCCCAATCCCCAGGAGATCATCGAACCAAAAATGGTACTTATTTTTATCGGAGTCCCGGAAAATCGCCTAGCTTTGCAAAAAATGCTTTCTTGAAAATTCAGCACAAAACAATTTAATAACTCAAACTGACCGTCTAATTGCCTTTATGTAACATATGTTATTTTGAATGATTACTTTATAAGCATTATATTTCTCGTAAAATAATCTGTCTCCACCACCGATTATCTTCATTCGTCATTCGGATTTCGTCATTAAATCGTCATTCGGGTTTCGTCATTCGTCATTCTCAAACTGACCGTCGGTCAGTTTGAGTTAATAATAAGGTTTGACCAATTGCATAAGAGAACAATCTTAGTAATTTCTTTAATCCTCTGCGCAGGTTTTCTGCTTAACCCGCCATCTCTCCAAGCCTCAGATGCAGTGCTCCCGGAAAAGATGGACACTCTAAAAAAACTCTGCTTTCAAATCAAAGTGGTCGATGAGCAAACCGGACGAGGCGTCCCGCTCATTGAACTGAAAACAACAAATCTGATTTCGTATTTCACCGATAGTCATGGGACCATCGCCTTTTACGAGCCGGGCTTGATGAACCGGGAAGTCTTTTTCTTCATCTCGGGCCATGGATATGAGTATCCCAAGGATGGATTTGGCTTCCGCGGAAAAAGGATCCTTCTTAAACCCGGCAACTCCGCAACCATCAAAGTCAAACGAATCAACATCGCCGAACGTCTGTATCGCATTACCGGACAAGGCATCTATCGAGACAGTGTAATTTTGGGAAATCCCGTCCCCCTGAACAACCCAGTTATCAATGGATTGGTCACCGGCCAGGATTCCGTTCAAACCTGCTGGTACAAGGATAAGCTCTACTGGTTCTGGGGCGATACCGCAAGACCTTCATATCCCTTGGGACATTTTGCCATGGCCGGAGCCGTTTCCTCTCTTCCGGCTCAAGGTGGCCTCGATCCGGCAGCAGGCATTGACCTTCACTACTTCACCGATGAAAATGGTTTTAGCAAAAAAATGGCCCCCCTACCCGAACCCGGAATGATTTGGGTTGACGGGTTTTTCTCAGTTGAAGATGCAGCAGGCGAACAACACATGCTGGCCATTTTTGCTCGCATGAAAAGTCTTGCTGAAGCGCTGGAGAGGGGGATTATGCAATATAAGGAAGATATCAATCAGTTCGTGCCGATCATTCGTGCCGACCCGGAATTTCTGCTCTTCAATACTGCCGGACATCCTTTCGGAATCAACAACGGCAATAATCGTTACTACTATTTTGCCACTGCCTTCCCGTTGTCCACTCGTATGCGTATCAAAGCTTCATGGGAATCTGCTACTAATCCCAACGAATTTGAAGTCTTTACCGCGTTGTCTGATCCTGACCAACACGCTGACCCACCTTTTGAAAGCAAGCTTCGCTGGATATCTGCCGGAAAGTTGCTCGAAATTTGGAAATCTAAAAAAAGCGAATTGATCCAGGCTCTCCAAAAAGAAAAAGAAAGCAATTCCTTTCTATATGACATCGAAACCGGCTCTGCGGTTATGCCCCATGGCGGTTCTATCTATTGGAATCCTTACCGCCGCAAGTGGATCATGATCACTGTTCAGGCGGGTGGAACCTCTTCTTTTCTTGGTGAGGTTTGGTACGCTGAAGCTGACACTCCTTTGGGACCATGGGGCTACGCCAGGAAAGTCGTAACTCACGACTGTTATTCCTTCTACAATCCCAAACACCATCCCTATTTGGACCAGCAAGAGGGACGACTGATCTATTTTGAAGGAACCTATTCACACACTTTCTCAGGAACTCCTGAAAAAGCCACTCCTCGTTATGATTACAATCAGATCATGTATCGCCTCGACTTGTCCGATGAAAGGCTTCACCTGCCTGTTCCCGTTTATGAAACCAACTCTCCGCAACAGAATCCGCAATATCTGTTGGGCAAAGATGTCCGGTTAAAAGGTATAGACCCAGAGATTGTTGGTGTTCCTTTCTATGCCATCTCGCCGGAACGTGCCTATGATGGCTTGGTCCCTATTTACCAAACCAGCTCCGCTGCCCAGGGATTTCAACTTAAAAAAACCTCCACCGACAACTCCCTTGCACCACTGTTCTTCGGCTTGCCTGAGAATGCCACAAAACAAAACAACGAAAGTATTGTAGCTCCTTTGTATGAATATACGAACACCAGGACCGGTACAAAACGTTACTCTGTAAAAATTTTGAGTGAAACCGATTGGCTAAAAGGAACTGCTCCTCTCTGTCAGGTATGGAAAAATCCCTCTCCATCAGTGCTCACCGACTGGAAAGCAAATCCCTGGAAACCCTGGCCGTAATCCGAAAAGTGCCGAAAACTTGGGGAAATCAGAGACGAGGATACAAAAAAAACCAGGAACAGCCACAAATAAAATTAAAACAGGAGTAAGCAATGTCAAAAAATAAAATCATAAGAAGACGGAAATTTGAACGGCAGGAAAATCCTGGAAAAATGCTTAAACATATGACCAGAGATCATATTGACGTACTCCAGAATATAGAATTCTCCATCGTATCCACATTTCGCCGCTGCCCCGACATCGACGATCGTGTCATTACCTCGGCATTAAAAACAGCCATCGCCGACACCGAACCTGTCGATAAGTTGTCAACCCTGCTGATAAATGAAATCGAGTGTATCCGACAAACACGTTTGGATGTCCCGGATAACATCTGGAAAAACGGCCTGAAGGTGGTATTGGAATCTGTTCATACCCATTCGAATGCTCAACCCGGCGACCGAGATTATCTCAATTTTGTACTTCATTATGTTGTTTGAAAAACAGAATCACCGGAACTGTCGGAAAATCTGGTTGTCCAAATACACCCCCTACTGCAACCGCCTATATAAGGCCCGTTCTAATACCCGACATTATATCATTGACCGCCACCACCGCTTGACGGTAATATTGAATTCTTGTTGGGCGGACCGTACCCGCCATTTCAACTAGACCATAACACTGTTAAAAACCTATGTTTACACTAACCGGCCGGCCCCTGGCTCAATACGACGTCGGGTGGCACTTTTTCGTGAATTGGTTAACAAAGCACAAATGAAAATGCACACTATTTCATTCCTGGCAGGATTACGTCTTATGGTTCGTTTTCCCGTCTTAATCTTAAACCGAATGATCAGGAAAAAGGAGACGAATAATGCCCAAAGTAATTAAAAGAACTGCTAAAAAAGCCGGCCAGGCGCCCGGTACCTTAATGCATATAGGCGAAAGAAAAGCTGAATCCATACGTATTACCGTTATCGATTACGATGAACAAAACTACCAGGAAAAACAAGTTACCTCCATAAAAGAATGTGAACCCTTCAAGACCACCTCCACAACTACCTGGATTAATATCGACGGCCTGCACCAGATAGATGTCATTGAAGAGATCGGCAAAATATTTGACCTGCATTCTCTAATGCTCGAAGACGTGCTCAATACCCACCAAAGACCCAAGGCCGAAGATTACCAATCATCTATTTTTGTGGTCCTGAAAATGCTCAGTTACGATGAGGAAAATGACAAATTCCGCTCCGAACAGATCAGCCTGGTGCTTGGCTCCCATTATGTAATTACCTTTCAGGAAAGTGTGGGCGATGTTTTTGGATTGGTCCGCGATAGAATCAAAAATACCAAGTGGCGAATTCGAAAACTTGGCGTGGACTACCTCTTATACGCCTTGATCGATTGTATCGTGGATCACTATTTTATAGTTCTGGAAAAAATGGCGGACAAAATCGAATCTCTTCAGGAAAAAGTGGCCACCGACCCTTCGCAGGAAACTCTACAGCAGATCCACGAACTTAAAAGCGAAATGATCTTCTTCCGGAAGTCCGTCTGGCCGGTCAGAGAATTGGTCAATTCGCTTTTGCGGAGCGAATCGCCTTTAATACACAAAACCACGGAAATTTATCTGCGCGATGTTTACGATCATGCCGTCCAGATTATCGATGCCATGGAAACCTATCGCGAGATGATCTCCGGCATGCTGGATGTTTATCTGTCCAGCATCAGCAACAGAATGAATGCCGTCATGAAAGTCCTCACCATAATTGCCACTATCTTCATCCCCCTTACTTTTATAGCCGGAATCTACGGCATGAATTTTGAGTATATGCCCGAACTGAAATGGCACGGAGCCTACCCCGCGGTTTGGTTGGTCATGGCCACTGTAGCAACTATCATGTTGGTTTATTTCAAAAAGAGAAAGTGGCTTTAGCAGCATGACGTCAGAAAATGTATTTTCTTATTACAGGTAATTCAATTGTATAGGAATTTGTATTTGTATCGCCGGCATCTTGCCGGCTAGTTGGGCAAGTGTTGCCGGGACGGCGGCGGTACAGTTCCCGGCGAAGCCGGGATAAGTTCATAGTATACTCAAACTGACCGTTTAATTGCTTTTATATAACATAAGTTCTTTTGATTAAATGCGTTATAAGCGTTATATTTTTTGTAAAATAATCTGTTGTTGCAGGCGATAACCGCCATTCGTCATTCGAATTTCGTCATTAAATCGTCATTCGGATTTCGTCATTCGTCATT
>JAFGSR010000204.1 GCA_016934515.1 Sedimentisphaerales bacterium | reverse complement strand
TGTCAATAGCTTGTGTTTGTTGAGCAGAGAAAACTTAATAAAATTTTCAGTTTTTACAGGTTAGTAGTACAGAGAACACAGAGAAAACAATTTAAGACAGGTGAGATATGCCATTTATAGCGAATACTAAGAAGCAGCAGCAGGAGATGTTGGACGAGTTGGGGATGACGATGGATGATCTGTTCGCGGATATTCCGGTGGAATTGCGGTGTAAATCGTTTAATTTGCCGGCGGGGAAAAGTGAGCAGGTGGTTCGAGAGCAGTTGGCGGAGCTGGCGGACAAGAACGCGACGGGGCTGACGTGTTTTATGGGTGGTGGTTTTTACGATCATTTTATCCCGGCGGCAGTGAAGGCGATTGTGGGTCGGAGTGAATTTTACACGGCTTATACGCCTTATCAACCGGAGCTGTCGCAGGGGACGCTGCAGGCGATTTATGAATATCAATCGTCAATCTGTCGGCTGACGGAGATGGAGGCGGCGAACGCGAGTTTGTACGACGGGGGGACGGCAATGTATGAAGCAATGCTGATGGCGTTGCGGATTACACGGCGGAACAAGGTGATTATCGACGACAGTGTGAATCCGATTTACCGGGTGATAATCGAGTCGTACACGCGGAATCTGAAAATTGAGCTGGTGCAGACCCACTGCGAAAACGGCCAGGTGAACCGGGAGGAGATACTGGCGGCGTTGGATGATGAGACGGCGGGGGTGATATTGCAGAATCCGAACTTTTTCGGGTGCATCGATGATTTCAGTGATATCGCCGAGGCGGCACACGACAAGGGAGCGTTGTTGATGGTTTCGTGTTATCCGATTTCGCTGGGGATTTTGAAGAGTCCGGGTGAGATGGGGGCGGATATTGTTACGGGTGAGGGGCAATCGCTGGGGATGGATTTGTCGTTTGGGGGTCCTTATCTGGGGTTTATGGCGACGCGGGAGAAATACGTGCGGAAGATGCCGGGTCGGATCGCGGGCAAGACGGAGGACCGTCAGGGTCGGCGGGGTTATGTGTTGACGCTGCAGGCGCGGGAGCAGCACATCCGGCGGGACAAGGCGATGTCGAATATCTGTTCGAATGAGGCGTTGTGTGCGTTGACGGCTCAGGTGTATCTGTCGCTGCTGGGCAAGAGAGGGCTGCGGGAGGTGGCTCAGTTGTGCGCGGATAAGACGTCTTATGCTTACCAGAGGCTGACGGCGATACCGTCGGTGGAGATGCATTTCAAGGCGAAATATTTTTTCAATGAATTTGTTGTTGATTTGCCGTGCGATGCGGCGGATGTGGTGGGCAGGTTGATCGAGAAAGGGTTTGCGGCGGGGTTTCCGCTGAGACGGTATTATAAAGGGATGGAAAATTCCATGTTGATAGCGGTTACGGAAAAACGAACGAAACAGGAAATCGGCATGTTGGCTGAAGCGTTGGAGGCGGTGTTATGAAAACGGTTTTTGAGAAGAGTGTAGCTGATCGACGAGGTGTTCGGCCCTGCAGAAGTGATGTGGAAAGTTCGATTCATCTGCGCAGAAATTACCTGCGGGAAAACATAGCGGAATTACCGGAGTTGAGCGAGCTGGATGTGGTGCGACATTATACGGAGCTTTCGCGGCGGAATTTTGGGGTGGACACTAATTTTTATCCGTTGGGTTCTTGCACGATGAAATACAATCCGAAGATGACCGAGGTCATCGCGTCGAATGAAGGATTTGCGAATTTGCACCCGCTGCTGCCGCAGTTGCGGATGGGGGGTATGTTGACGCAGGGGGCGTTGGGAGTGCTGTACGAGACGGACCTGCTGCTGCGGGAGATAACGGGGATGGCGGGCTTTACGATGCAGCCGATGGCGGGATCGCACGGTGAGCTAACGGGGATAGTGATAATGGCGGCGTATCACCGGGAGAAGGGAAATCGCAAGAGAAAAGTGCTGATTCCGGACAGTGCGCACGGGACGAATCCAGCTAGTGCGGCGATAGCGGGTTATGAAGTGGTGAGCGTGCCGAGTAATGCCGAGGGGGTGATGGATATGGCGGCGTTGAAGGCGGCGGCAACGGAAGATGTGGCGGGGCTGATGTTGACGTGTCCGAACACGCTGGGGCTGTACAATCCGCACATCAAGGAGATTTGCGATATTATACACGGGATTGACGGGCTGGTTTATTATGACGGTGCCAATTTGAACGCGATTCTGGGCAAGTGTCGTCCGGGCGATATCGGTTTTGATATTGTGCATTTGAATCTGCACAAGACGTTTGCGACGCCGCACGGGGGCGGAGGACCGGGATCCGGGCCGGTGGGCGTGGTGGGCAAGCTGGTGGATTATCTGCCGGTGGCGCTGGTGGTCAAGCGTGACGACGGGACTTATGCGTTGGAATATGACCGGCCAAAGTCAATCGGATATATTGCGCCGTTTTATGGAAATTTTGGGATTGTTTTGCGGGCGTACGCTTATATTTTGATGCTGGGGAGGGAGGGGCTTATTCGGGTGGCGGAAAACGCGGTGCTGAACGCGAATTATGTGCTGAAAAAGCTGGAGGGATATTACGATGTGCCTTATCCGGGTGTGTGTAAGCACGAATGCGTGCTGAGCGCGACGCGGCAGTTGAAAAATGGAATCAGTGCTTTGGATGTGGCCAAGGGATTGATTGATATGGGTTATCATCCGCCGACAATTTATTTTCCGTTGATTGTTAAGGAGGCGTTGATGATCGAGCCAACGGAGACCGAGAGCAAGGAGACACTGGACGGATTTATCGAGGCGATGCGGGAGATTGATCGTCTGTCCCGGGAGGATCCGGAAAAGTTGAAGTCGGCCCCGCAGAGTGCGCCGGTGAGTCGTCTGGATGAGACGGCGGCGGCGCGGAATTTGAATATTTCGTGCTGTTAAAATCGGCAGCAATTCGGCACGGTTCTATCGGCGGTGAGGAATCATTCGGAGGAGACCGATAATATTAAATAAGAGTTCAGAAATTCGTGAAAGCAATCTAATATAATCGCCAATTTTGACTTGACCTGCTAAACCGGAATCGGTTAATTTAGATAATGTACGGTTAGGATGTGGTATGGAATTGGGATTGCTTTGACAAAATGAGTTTTGGCTGGATTTGAGGCAAAAAACGAGGATTTTGGCTCATTTTGTTAGTAGTTTAAGGTTAAAATTCCAGGTCGGAATCTACCTTGTCTATTCGGGAATGATTCTCAGGCTTGTCTAAGTAATATGAATTTTACGGCTATATATCTTTATCCCTCAAGGGTTTATAGCTGTTTCTTATCATAAGAGGGTGGTTGTATGACAGGCCTGAGTCGGGCCTGAGGAGAGTTAAAATTGGCAACAGGTATAGTAAAGTGGTTTAATGAAAAAAAGGGATTTGGATTTATTGTTCCGGATGAAGGTGGGCAGGATTTGTTTGTGCACTTTTCCAACATTGAAACAGATGGTTTTCGGACATTAAAAGAAGGACAGAAAGTCGAATACACTTCGGGCGAAGGCAGCAAAGGTCCGGAAGCAACTAATGTAGTGCCGTGTTAAAACGATTTGACAAGCAAAAGAATGTAATTTTGAGTTAGGCTCAACCATTAGAAAAGTTGAGCCTTTTTTTTGTTATAGACTCGGAAAAGTTTATCGTCTGCGAGGTTTCCGAGAGGAGCCGCGTTGTGACCGACTGGTTCCGGAATGTTGTGAACGGCCATTTCTGGAATGTTGTGATTTTTGGGGAGTTTTTTCGGATTCGGGAGCAGGGGCAGTAGGAGTGGGTTGGCCATGCAGGGTCAACTGGTAATAATCGTCGAGTAACATGGCTATCAGTGCGGATTCGTCCTCGTTTTCGGCGAGGGATTTAGCCAGAGGGGTAAAGCGGGCCATTCTTTCGACCTGAACGGAATCGTAGGAGCGTAATCTGGCTTCGAGCAGAGCGGTGAGCCTCTGGGAGACAATTTCCTGAACATCTTCGTCGGTGGGCACGGTTCTTTCGACCATGTCGATTTTGAAACGTCTGGCGATGCGTTGCATTTCGAGCTGTTCCATTCCGGCAATCAGGGAGATAGCAACTCCGAGAGCGCCGGCGCGTCCGGTTCTGCCGGCACGATGAATGTATGCTTCGTGGTCCTCCGGTGGTTCGTACTGGAATACGTGGGAGAGCTGGGGGATGTCGATGCCGCGAGCGGCCAGGTCGGTGGCGACGAGGAAGCGGAGTTTTCCTTCACGCATCCTGGTCATGACCTTTTCTCTTTGGTTCTGCATCAGATCAGCACTGGTTTCAGCGGAATCATAGCCAAAGCGTTGCAACACGGTATTTACGTAATGAACCTTGACTTTGGTGTTGCAGAAGATGATGGCGGATTCGGGATTTTCCATTTCGATAATTCGGATCAGGGCACGGTCTTTGTCCATGGCCTGGACATAATAATACAAATGTTCGGTATCGAGCACGTGGACATGATCGTGGCTGAGGCTGAGGATTTCGGGCTGGTGGAGGAACTGATCGGCCAGTTGGATGACGTAATGGGGGAAGGTGGCGGAAAACATATAGGAATTGACGTGTTTTGCAGGGAGGAAAGAATGGATTTTTTTCATATCGGGGTAGAAACCCATGGACAACATGCGGTCGGCTTCATCAAAAACGAGCACTTTGAGTTTTTTGAGATCTAGAGATCTTTTGATAAGGTGATCGAGGATGCGTCCGGGTGTGCCGATGACGATTTGGACGCCGTCTCTGAAAGCGTCGAGTTGTTTTTGGTAGCCGACGCCACCATAAACAGCGATGGACTGGATTTTTTTGCCGCCGAGGATTTCAGCTTCGTGGGCAACCTGCTGGGCGAGTTCACGAGTGGGGACCAGGATTAAAGCCTGGGGAGCATGTTGATTCGGATCGATGGTTTGGAGAATGGGCAGAATGAAGGCGCCGGTTTTTCCGCTGCCGGTGCGGGACTGGACCATGAGGTCACGTCCGGCCATGAGGTAAGGAATGGCGCGGGCCTGAACGGGGAGCAAGCTGGACCATCCGACGCGGGTGGCAGCATCGCGGAGCATTTGGGGTAGTTGTTCGAAAGTGATCTGGGGAATGGGGTTTGTAGGCTCAACTACTTTAGGTTCGTCGGTGCGGTGATTTTGATTTTGCGATTTTTTTTCGGTCGTTTCCGGCTGAGAGTGTTCTTTATCAGACATTCAGGAATATTTCCTTTTAAGAATACAACTTTATTTCGAGAAAAACGAAGTTAGCATTATATAGATGCATATATGCAATAACAAGCTAATTATTTTCAGGCAAAAAGGCAAAAAGACAATTTAAAGATTGGGTGCTTGATAAAGGTCTTTAGGGAACCGTGGTAAAGGATAGAGGATTAATCCGCATTTCCCAGATGAACCGTGACAAACGAACTGGCTTTTGATAGCATAGCGTTTAACTGATATGATATTTTGGGTGTTACTTAATTCGAAAAGGAGACCACCATGCAAAAAGTTTCAGCCATCTCAATCAACCGGCATGGTCTGTTCAAAAATACCGCCTCCAAGCAAGGTATCTTTATCCTTTTATTAGTGACGGTTATTATAGGGAGCCCCTGCCAAATGACACGAGCAGAACCATTATTCCAACAAACCGAGGTGTTTATTTCCGGCCAGGACAACGTAAATATCTATCGAATCCCCGGCCTGATCACCACGCAGAAAGGAACCGTTTTAGCCTTCTGCGAAGCACGCGAAGGGGGAGACCAGACTCCCACCGATATGGTGCTGAAGCGCAGCTTTGACAACGGGCAGACCTGGGGCCCCATGCAAATCATCATAAAGCACGAGGGTACTCAAGCCCTTATGAATCCCTGCCCACTGATCGATCAAAGCGACGGCACAATTTATCTCTTTTGTAATCTTTTTCCCAAAGAGTTCAAGGTCCAGCGTGTTCCGGGCGCCGTCAGGCAATTATGGACCAAGAGTACCGACGATGGCGCTAGCTGGTCCGACGCGGTCGATATAACCGAACAGGTGACCCACATTGAAACCTGGGCCGGTATTTGTTCCGGTCCCGGGGTCAGCATCCAAACCACTACCGGCAGATTCATAGTCCCATGTTGGCACTTCGAAACCGGCAAGGGAAACGATAATTTCTCGAGCAATATCTGTTATAGCGACGATCACGGTTTGACCTGGCATATCGGCTCAAACGTTGCCGGTTATGGGGATGAAAGTCAGATTGTGGAGTTGGCTGATGGCACGATCATTCATAACATCAGAGACTGTACCACGCCGCATACGCGTAAAGTTGCCCTGAGCAGCGACAGCGGCAAAACCTGGTCTGAGCCATACCAGGACCAAACGTTAATTACCCCCTGCTGCCAGGCGAGTATTCTGCGATATACCAAAATAAGTGAAGGTTATGCCAAGAACAGAATTTTGTTTTCCAATCCCGGCAGCACCAAGAGCCGAGAAAACCTGACAGTGCGGATTAGTTATGATGAAGGCAAAAGCTGGGCTATCTCTAAATCTGTCAGTAAAGGATACTCAGGCTATTCCTGTTTAACGGTATTACCGGATAATACCATCGGCGTTTTATACGAAGCCGGAGGCACCCCCTGGAGAATCAGCTATGCCCGCTTCAACCTCGAATGGCTTTCCGATGGTCGTGATCGGCTTCAACCACAGGCCTTGAGTGTCGAGGATCTGCACGCCCGGGCGCTTAGCCTGCTTCGTCAGGGAATGCGTGAAGGAAAAGAATGGGTCAAAGTGCATGCCGCCGAGGAACTCGTCTGGAACGGATACCCCCAGGACGTCAGAGAAAGTTTTCTGGATGAACTTGCTAAAAATCCGGGACCGAAGTATCGCATTGGCGTCTGGCGGGTTCTCGCACAGGAAGCCGGCCCAGGCACGACCGAGCACACCAAATACATCAATAAAATCCGCGCCGCCCTTTTGGACCGCAATGGTCCAGATCGCACCCACGCTGCTGAGGCTTTGGGTAAACTCGGTTTTTCCGAGCACCATGACGAGATAATACGGATTGCGGGAAATACCGATAAGGATCAGGAAAGCGGATTGCGGGAAATGGCCCGTTTTATACTTGCTAATTCCGGCGATCTCAAAGATGAAAAATATCTTGCCGAACTTCTGGATTCGGAAAACGCCGATGTTCGTCGCGGGGTTGCCTATGGCCTGCGTTGGCAGAAAAAAATTACTCGCGAAACCAGGGCCAAACTTTCGCAGGCAACAGCCGACGAACCCGTAAACTCTACAGCCCGGGTATATCTTCTCAGTACCCTCTATGTTCACGCCCCGGAAATCAAACCCCTGGCCCAGTTAAAAGGCGGACTGCTCCATTACGCCTTTGAGGGCAATGTAGAGCAAAAGAACGAACTCTGTCAGGCTCTTTCTGTCCGGGGAGATGTAACGGACCTTAATGTCCTGCAAAATCTGATGGCCGATGAAAACCTGGACGTCCGCATTAACGCCTCCAATGCCGTCCTGAAAATCCTCCGTCGGGACCTAGGAGCTATTGATCCACAGAAAACTACGAGTTAATGAATAGGATGTTATTCCCGGAAGAATATTCCGAATTTTCCGTCAGTTGTCAGGTTGTGTTAAATTTCTCTGTCGATTAAAAATAATCCATGTTAGTATATTTTGTTGCCAGGTGAAATAGATGGCCAGCTTGGATCGGGCGCTAAGGGCTGGGTGTTTACCAATACCGGTGATCCGAAAAGCGAATACTATAAAAGTGAGGATGCTACCATGAAATCTACGAAAACCAGTCGTCGTGATTTTTTGAAATCAGTGGGGGCGGCTTGTTCGGCTTTAGCTGTGCCGGGATGTGCGAATCTGGCGTGGGGCGAAAAATCGGTTGCCAAGAGAAAGCCTAACGTGGTACTGATTCTGGTGGATGACATGGGGTGGACAGATTTGGGCTGTTTTGGGAGCCGGTACTACGAGACGCCCAATATTGACAAGCTGGCGGCTGGGGGGATGAAGTTTACCAATGGTTACGCGGCCTGTGCGGTATGTTCGCCAACTCGTGCGGCGGTGCTGACGGGCAGATACCCGACCCGGCACGGTATAACCGACTGGATTAGAGGTAGCGAAGACAAGGTGAATCCAACCGGCTATGACAAAGATAAAAACCATAAGCTGATGACACCCAAGAACCATATCTTTATGGAGTTGAAGGAGATTACGATAGCGGAGATTTTGAAGGAAGTCGGTTACGCCACCTGTCACGTGGGTAAGTGGCACCTGGGCGGGACGAGTTTTTATCCGAAAAGCCAGGGATTCGATTACAACATCGGCGGGTGCGACTGGGGGCATCCGCATAAAGGTTATTTTGATCCGTATCAGATTCATACCCTGGAAAACCGCAAAACGGGTGAATATCTAACCGACCGTGAAGGTGATGAAGCGGTGAAGTTTATCCGGGAGCACAAGGAGGGGCCGTTCTTTTTGTATATGGCTCATTACGCGGTGCACAGTCCGATCCAGGCCAAGAAAGAAATGATCGAAAAATATAAGAACAAGCCGGTTACCAATCAGAAGAATCCGAAATATGCAGCGATGGTTGAAAGTGTGGATCAGGCGGCGGGTAAGATTATGGGTGCGCTCGATGAGTTGGGGCTGAAGGAAAATACGCTGGTGATTTTTACTTCGGATAATGGCGGCGCGACGCATTTTCCGGCGACAGACAATGCCCCTCTGCGCAAGGGTAAGGGTTTTCCGTATGAAGGCGGGATACGCGAGCCGTTTATTGTGAACTGGCCGGGCGTGGTCAAGCCGGGTACGGTGTGCGACGAACCGGTTTGCAGTATTGATTTGCTGCCGACGATTTGTTCGGCAACGGGTGCAGCGGTTCCGGCGGATCGGGAGATTGACGGGCTGGACATGATGCCGTTGCTTAAACAGAGTGGTTCGCTCGACCGCGATTGTCTGTACTGGCATTTTCCGCATTACTGGTGGGGAATTAATGTGAAGCCTTACAGCGTCATCCGCCAGGGGGACTGGAAGCTGATCAGGAATTACGAGGATAATTCTTTTGAACTGTACAATCTTAAGGAGGACCTTTCGGAGAAAAACGATCTGGCGGCGAAAATGCCGGAGAAAGTCAAGCAGATGGATACGAAGTTGACGGCGTGGCTCAAGAAAACCGGTGGCAAGCTGCCTAAGCCCAATCCGGATTATAAACCCAAAGCGGCCAAAGGCTGAGGATTCTCTATGAAATTAAACCAACCAACACGTCGAGATTTTTTGAAAAAGGTTGGGGTAGCAGTTTCGGCATTAGCTTTGCCGGGGTGCAGTAGTGCTTTGTCGAACCTGAAAGGCCGGGCAACCCGAAAACCGAACATTCTGATACTGTTCACCGACGATCAGCGTTTCAGCACGATCGGGGCTTTGGACAATCCGGAAATCAAGACGCCGAATTTTGATAAGCTGGTTCGGAGCGGAACAACTTTCAGACAGGCGCACATTATGGGAGGCTGCCACTGTGCGGTATGCATGCCCAGCCGAGCGATGCTGATTACCGGTAAAAGTTATTTTCATCTACCCAAGAGTGTCACTACCACCTGGGATGTTCCTGCCGGGCAGCAGGGTGATTGTCCTTATGTTACTTTTCCCGAATGGTTCCGTCAGAACGGCTATGCCACTTTCGGCACGGGCAAATGGCACAACGGCAAAAAACTTTTCGCCAAAGGGTTCACTCACGGCGATGAAATTTTCTTCCAGGGCATGCACAATCTTAATCAGGGTGGTCACCACACACCAAAGGTGTTTCATTTCGATCCGATGGGAAAATACCCGGAAAATCAGAAATACACCGCTAAGAAGTTTTCCTCTACACTTTACAGCGATGCCGCGATTAATTTCCTCAATCAGCGTAACAGCGATCAGCCGTTCCTGATGTACGTTTCCTATACGGCGCCGCACGATCCCCGCCATGCTCCGAAGGAATATGTTGATATGTATCCGCCCGAAAAGATTACACTGCCCAAAAACTTCCTGCCGGAACACCCGTTCGACAATGGCGAGTTGAAAATCCGGGATGAAAAGTTAGCTCCGTTTCCGCGTACGCCCGAATTGGTTCGCGAACACATCGGGGCTTATTACGCGATGATTACCCAGCTCGATGACCAGGTCGGTCGGATTCTCGAGACGCTCCAACAGACCGGTCAGGCGGACAACACGATAATAATATTCACTTCCGACAACGGTCTGGCGGTTGGTCAGCACGGGCTGATGGGCAAGCAAAATCTTTACGACCACAGCGTACGGGTGCCGTTGATAATTTCCGGACCGGGCATAAAAAAAGGCCAGGTTAATGATTCGCTATGTTACATCCACGACATTTTCCCGACGATTTGCGAACTTTCCGGGCTGACGATCCCGGAATCGGTGGAAAGTAAATCGCTGGTACCGCTGCTGAAAAATCCAAAAGCACAACTTTACGATTCGTTGTTTTTTGCTTATCGCGACCTGCAGCGGGGCATCTGTAAGGGCAACTACAAGCTTATCGTTTACCCGAAGGTAAAAATTACTCAATTATTTAACCTCAGGAAAGACCCGTGGGAGACCACGAACTTGGCCCAGGATCCGCAATACCGCACGACAGTTGAGCAGTTGTTTACCGAGTTGAAAGCCTGGCAGAAAAATGCCGGGGACACTCTCGAACTGGTTGAACCGTTTGGGAACTGATTTTTCAAACAGTAGAGTTGTGATGAAATGGTTTGGACAGAAAAGTTGTTATGAAGCCATTCAGTTTATTAATCAAGCCTGCCGGGCCGGATTGTAATTTGCAGTGTGATTACTGTTTTTACCTCGGCAAAAAATCCATGTTCGGACCAGGTCCGCATCGCATGAGCGACGAGGTTCTGGAAAAGCTGGTAAGCGATTACCTTGGGCTGAATTTTGCCAACTCCCCTTTTGCCTTTCAGGGCGGGGAACCCACGCTGATGGGGCTGAATTTTTATAAGAAGGTTGTGGCTCTGCAAAAAAAATACGGCTCCGGCGGCCAACAGATCAGCAACGCCCTGCAAACCAATGCGACCTTGCTGACGGATGAATGGTTTCCGTTCCTGCGCGAATACAATTTCCTGCTGGGCATCAGTCTGGATGGTCCCCGTGATTATCACGACCGCTATCGCCACGATCGATCCGGCAGCGGCTGCTGGGACCGGGTAACCGAGACCATAGAAAAATGTCGACAGCACCACGTCGAGTTTAATATTCTGGTTCTGCTCAACAATTTAAACGCTTCTGGGCCCGATGAATTGTTTGATTATTTTACCGAACAGAAAATCCGATTCCTGCAGTTTATTCCCGGCTTGGAATTTAATGCTGAAACGGGTAAGTTTGCTGAATTCTCGGTAAGTCCTCAGCAGTATGGCGATTTTCTTTGCCGGATATTTGACCGCTGGCTGGATTATGGTCCGGAAAAACTCAGTGTTCGTCTTTTCGATTCGATACTGAACTATTACGTTCACGGCCACCACAGTAACTGCACCTTTGGCAACCGCTGTGACGATTATGTCGTCGTCGAACACAATGGCGACGTTTTCTGCTGTGATTTTTTTGTTGAAGATCGCTACAAACTGGGTAATTTAATGAAAACCCCGCTTGATGAATTATCTAACAGTGCAGTGAAAAGGGATTTTGCCCGGCTCAAGCGAAAGCTGCCCAACACCTGTATCGTTTGCCGCCATCACACCATCTGCCGCGGCGGCTGCCCCAAGGATCGCCTTGGGGGTGAAGATGAATCCCGCCGGATTAATTATTTTTGCCCCAGTTATAAGCAGTTTTTCGACCATGCCTTGGGCCGACTCAGGGAAATAGCGGCAACTTTATAGTGTTGCCCCGCCGTGTCAGCCTGAATAAAGCAATGAATAAAGGCGGTTGAAATCGCCGAAAAGTAACTTACCCAACTCTGGCTTCCAGCAGGACAGCTTCGGAAGTTTTTTCGTCGAACGGATTAAATTGCAAATCGCCGAAAATGTTTACCTCCGCAAACCCGTTTTCAAGCAAGCAATCTTCGAGCCGGCCGGGGGTATAGGGGAAAAGAGGCGTGCTCATTAGGCGATGCTGGTTTTTGGTACCCTGCCATGTGATTTTCAGTAGATTGAAATTGACCAACTCACCCACAAAATCGTAAAACCGAATGTACTCATCGTCACCAACCCGGTTAACCGCTACAATTCGTTTTTGCTCAGCCAGAATTTTAGTGTAATTCAACAAATGCACCAATAGAATTCCACCGCTATTGAGCAAGTGGGCAAAACCCGCGACAGTTCGGACCAGTTCGGATTGCTTGAGCACGTGCGGAATTGAATTACCCAGGCACAGGATCAGATCGAATTTGCCCTCAACGGTTCCCGCTAATTCCTGCATCGGACAAACTGCCCAAGTTGCCTGCACGCCGGCCTTTTTCGCTCTGGCCTGCGACTGCTCGATCATCCCGGCGGAAATATCAACACCAACTGCTCGCTTACCCATCTGAGCTGACTTGACCACGTGAGACCCCGTGCCACAGGCGACGTCCAGCACCGATGATATGCTATGCCGAGCCTGAACGGCATTTAAAAAACTCTGAATCCCCGCTTCACGAACGGCAAGATTGGTGAAATCATCGTAATCTCCCGCAATTTCGTCGTAAAAATCCATCTGCTTCAGTTTATCTAATTGCAAAGAAAAAGTCCACAACCAGCTAAGGGTGGCGATTAAGGCACTCTAAAAGTTCATTTTACCCGTTGGTGATAACCTCAAACTGTTCCGGCGTGAGCACTTTGCGCAGTTTTTGCAAAGCTAACAACTCAATCTGTCGTACCCGTTCCTTGCTCAATCCCACCATGTCAGCTATTTGGCTGAGGCTCCGGGCTTTGCGCAAGCCGGGCACTTTCTGCTGTTCGTCCAGGCCGAAATGCTCCTGCACAATTGTCCGTTCACGCTGCTCCAGGGTTTCTCTCATCACATCAAATAAACTTTTTCGTGCCGACTCCACCGCAACAACGATGCTGGGTTCGACCCGCAGATCCTGGGCAACTTCCAGGGGTTCCTGCTCAGTCTCCTGAATTATCTGGCTGGATCGTCTGCTTAATTTTGTGCGATAGGTCGCAAAACGCTTAACTATTGCCCAGGTGGCGTAGGTCGAAAATTTAAATCCCCGCGTGTAATCGAATTTCTCCACCGCATTCATTGCCGCCAGATTGCCTTCACTGATAAGCTCCAGCAATTCCGATTCCCGGTGGGTATGCTTGCGGGCGACACTGACCACCAGACGCAGGTTCGAACGGATAAGCCAATCCTTGATCAGCTCGGCCTGACGGAGGTATTGCTGTGCTTTGCGTACCTGGGTGCCCCGAGGATTTTTAAGGTTAATATTGCGGCATAATTCATCGGCCAGGTATTTTAGATAATTGTATTTGCGAAACAAAAACGCTTCCTGACGCTGGGTTAACAGTTGGCCGGTGCGGATGTCCTGCCAATAGCTTTCCATGACCCCGGCGGGTTTTTCTTTGCTGCCCTTACTAGTTGCATCCGCTGAGTTGTTTACGCTTTCCTCTTCCAGCGGTGCAGGTTTTATTTGCTCGGAGCTTTCAAATAAATCGCCAGATTCATTTAGAATTTCCATTTTAAGAGACCGATCAGAAAATTCCTTGCTGGGAATGTATTCTATCCTGGTGTTTATTAGTTGCTGGGCCCAGTGAATATTCAGGGCGCGGTAGATGTTGGATTTGCTCCGGGAGAACTGGGCCATTAGTTCTTTAACGGGGACCCCCCGGGCGAACAAATCGGCAATTTCCATCCTTTGATCGGCTTTTATAAAGTCCGACCGCTTTTCGAAGATCCTGCCTTTGACAATTTGTCGCTCGTGATCTGACAGGATTTTCCTGATGGATTCGTTTGAACGCCGGAATCGCCGAGCGGTTCGCCTGATAGCTTCGGTGCGACGATCGGGACAAAAACGTGAGAATTTTTCCAGGGTTTTTATGATTTTTCGTCGTTCTTGGGGATCAATCTGTGAAAATTGCCTACCACGTCTGACCTGGCCCTGGTGGTTTTTGATATAATGTTCGACACCGGCAGCGGTAAAAACCAGCCGCTTTCTACCATTTTCGAACCGCATATATCGGCCGATCAAGCCATCACTACGCCAACGGTTAATGGTTTTCTGGCAAACATCAAACTTCTGTGCCAGGGTTTCTACTGTAAAAGTCTTCCCTTTGTATTTTTCCGCCGTGATTTCCATGTCCCGTGACAACTCAGCGGCAAAAATGGGCAAATCATTAACCAAATCGTTAAATGAATAACGAGTCTCCAGGGCGTAATTTCTGGGCCGATAACCGGTGATATGAAAACAGACGAATTCCCAGGGATATTCCGTATGAGGTCTGATAATGCGGATGAGGGTTTCGCAGGCATTCAGTTGGATCAGCCGTTGCTTTTCAGGGGCGAATTTGGATTGTTTCAGCAATTCGCCTAAATTTTTACAACGAAAATCAGCCATAACCTGGCTCCTGAGACTTTGAATCCGAGCCAATTCCTCTATTTATATTGTTACTTCAATTAGGCATGTTGTCAAGGAGAAAACCGGTTAGTCTCAAATGCCAGATGTCCTTATAATATATTTGTATGTCCTTGTATTATATGTATTTATATTTTTACTGTTCTTATATATTATGTTTGATGGTTATTATTTGCAGATTAATATTAATCCATAATGCTGCCGAAATCAGGATTTTAAGTCAGAAATTTTGTAAATAGCACTGTAGTAAGTGCGGCAATAAGCTGCTTGATAGCTGATTTTTGTTTCGAAAAGACCGATAATCTCTCGAAGCCCGTGCTCGATCTTTTTAGGAATATAAAATGACGATTACGCGATAGCGGTAACTCTTCGGAATTTCCGCCATCTATCGGTATTGAGAAAAAGCTTGGGAATGAAAAATATCGATTGTTAAAAGATACGGCATCAGAACTTTTTCAATTTCGGTGCATCCACATAACGTTGGGGATTTTAGTTGAGCAATGCTGTAAATAACGTGAGGCTGGAAATTTGTTTTTTGTTAATGGGTAAGAGTTGCGTGGTGAGGGCGAAGTGTAAATGGTTATGTGGTAGTTAGTTAAATTATGTGAATGGCGGGTAAAGTTTGGGATTTTGCTCTTGCAATGGTGATTAGGTGCGGGTATTATGCTTGATTCGGAAAATTGCGGAGAATGTATATAAATACCGCGGTGATATGGAGTTGCAAGAAGGTTGGCAGGTGGACAGCATGGGCTGAAGCCCCTCCTACGGTTGTTACGATAGGATTTTCGGCTTTCCAGTTGGAGAATTTTGGTGTTTGACGCGTTGACGAACAAGTTTAATTCGGTGTTTCGCGGCCTTAGTGGCCGGGGGAGGATCTCCGAGAAGAATGTTCGAGAATCGATGCGTGAAGTTCGCAGTGCGCTGCTGGAAGCGGATGTCAATTACAAGGTTGTGAAGGATTTTTGCGACAGTGTCGTCGAAAAGGCGATGGGGGCAAAGGTAATTGAAAGTCTGCATCCGGGTCAGTTGATGGTTAAGATCGTTAACGATGAATTGACGAATCTGATGGGGCCGGTGGACAGCAAGATTTATTTTGTTTCGCCGGGGCCGACGATTGTGATGCTGGCGGGTTTGCAGGGCAGCGGTAAAACAACGACGGCGGCAAAGTTGGCGCGGCTGCTGTTGAAGCAGGGTAAGAACCCCCTGCTGGTGGCGGATGATCTGCAGCGGCCGGCGGCGATCGAGCAGCTAAAAACACTGGGGCAGCAACTGGAGATTCCGGTTTACTTTGAGGAATCCAAGGACGCGGTCAAGGTGGCGCGGAACAGTGTTAATTTTGCACGGAAAAACGGCCGGGACGTGGTGATTCTGGATACGGCTGGGCGGTTGCACATTGACACTGAACTGATGGGTGAACTGGGTAAGATTTGCACGGCGATAACGCCGCATCAGATTTTTCTGGTTTGCGATTCGATGACCGGTCAGGACGCGGTCAATAGTGCCAAGGAATTTAATGAGCAGTTGGAGTTGGACGGGGTGATCCTGACCAAGCTGGACGGTGACGCCCGTGGTGGTGCGGCGCTATCGGTCAAAGCGGTAACCGGCAAGCCGATTAAGTTTGTGGGGATGGGCGAGAAGCTGGATCAGTTGGAGGAATTTTACCCGGACCGGATGGCCAGTCGGATTTTGGGGATGGGCGACGTGGTTACGCTGGTGGAAAAGGCCCAGGAGCAGTTCAGCGAAGAAGAAGCCCAAAAGATGCAGCAGAAGATGGCCAAGGGCCAGTTCACCTTTGACGATTTTCTCAAGCAGATGCAGTCGCTCAAGAACATGGGCGGGATCAAGGACATGCTCAAGATGATCCCCGGAATAGGCAGCCAAATGGGTGCTATGGACGTGGACGACAAGGAAATTACGCGGCTGGAAGCGATAGTACATTCGATGACCAAGGCTGAGCGGCGGGATCCGGACATTATTGATGCATCGCGGCGGCGGCGGATTGCGCGAGGCTGCGGGATGGAGCCTTCGGACGTGTCGGGACTGGTCAAGACGTTTAATCAGTCGCGGCAGATGATGAAGGCAATGAGCGGCATGGGAGCGATGGGGCGGATGAAAGCGTTGAAGTCGATGGGCAACATGGACATGTTCAGCGGCAGGATGCCGGGGCTGAAGATTAAGCAACGCTCCAAACGCAAACGTGTTGACCGACGAAAGAAAGGGAAGAAAAACCGGCGATAATTTCGACAGGCAAATATTGGCTGAAAATCGGAATGAAATCTAAGTTGACGATTGAGGAATATCTTGAGCGGGTCGGTCGCGGACGAAACAGTTCGTTTGGCCGACAGTATCGCAGCCAATTTCGTGACCGACGGGGCACGGCGGAGTTGGGAATGCTGGCGGCGCCCAGCGAAGAGGAATTTGCTGATTTTTGCAGCGCGGTTACGGTAATGACCCAACGAGAAAAAGCCGAGGTTGAAACTTTGACGGATGTGCAGATTGCTGAAATTGCAGAACGCTGCGGCGGCGACAGCGGTAACATTGGTATTTTTTTGAACGGTTATGTGTTGGCCTGTCGAGAAGCAACAGAAACAGGAAAATAAAAAAATGTCAATCAGTCCGAAACGGGGCTGATATTGGGATAGAATTAGAATAGCAAAGTTTTAAATTTTTTAGCGTTAAGGAGACTCAGGTGGTAAAAATCAGGATGAAACGAATGGGTCGCAGGCATCGCCCGTTCTATCGTATCAATGCAATGGAAACCCGCAGCCCGCGTGACGGCAGGGTACTCGAGGAGTTGGGCTTTTATGATCCGTTGGCCAAGGATGAATCCAAGCAGTTGGAATTGAAGGCTGATCGGATTCGCTTCTGGCTGGACCAGGGCGCCCAGACGTCTGAGACCGTGGGCAATATGCTGAAAAAGCAGGGCATTGCCAAGACGAATTAATCGGCTCTAAAAATTGATCGGGGCTATGAGTAATGTGGATTGATCTGCTGACCCTGTTTCCGGAGATGTTTTCCGGGGTGTTCGGCGATTCGATACTGAAGCGGGCCCAGGATAACGGGGTGCTGAGGATTGAGGCGACGAATATTCGGGATTTTGCCCAGGACAAGCACCGTAGTGTGGACGACAAGCCTTACGGCGGCGGTGTGGGAATGGTGATGATGTGTCAGCCAGTTTTTGACGCGGTTGAAAGTTTGCAGCAGCAGAAGCCTCAAGTGGACGAAATTATCCTGCTGACGCCCCAGGGGCAAAAGTTCGACCAGCAGTTAGCTAAGCAACTGGCCCAGAAGCAGCGATTGATATTGATCGCTGGTCATTACGAAGGATTCGACGAGCGGATCCGGTCGAATCTGGCGACAATGGAGATTTCCATTGGCGATTACGTTTTGACTGGCGGCGAAATACCGGCGATGATTGTGGTGGATACGATTGCTCGGCTGGTGCCGGGTGTTTTAGGTTCGGCGGAATCGCACCTGGAGGAATCGTTCAGTGAGAATTTGCTGGAGTATCCACAATACACGCGGCCAGCAGAGTTTCGCGGGATGCAGGTACCGGAGGTTTTGACATCCGGCAATCATGAACGGATTAGGAAATGGCGGCTGGATCAGGCCCGGCAGCGCACCCGGCAGCGGCGGCCGGATTTGTTAAATGAAACGGATTAATTTAGGAAACGTATAAAAAATCGGACAGATTTGAAATAGACAGGAGAAATTTCATGACGGCTAAGATTATGGAAAAAGTAACTAACAAACATTTGAAGGCTCAGGTGCCTGATTTTGCCATTGGTGACACGGTTGATGTACACGTTAAGATTGTCGAAGGCGACAAAGAACGTGTTCAGATTTTTAACGGAACGGTAATCGCCCGCAAGGGTAGTGGCATCAACGCGTCTTTTACAGTGCGTCGCATCGTCAATAACGAAGGTGTGGAGCGCATTTTTCCGATCCATTCCCCGAACGTGGTTGATATTCAAGTCAAACGTTCCGGGTACACGCGGCGGAGTAAGTTGTATTTCCTGCGGGATCGGATTGGTAAAGCGGTGCGGCTGCGGGAAAAGTGGATCGGCACGAAAAACTGATCAGTTGCTGTGCACGGAACGGCTGATTAGTCCAGGTTGGTTGATCTGGCTGACTAACTGGACAACTGAATGTCTTTTAGTTTTGCCGATCTTGCTATCGTGTCGCTGATACAAAAGTTTTTTTTGCCCGGTTTATGGGCGAGAAACAGAGCAGCAGATGGATCAGCAAAAACTGCACAAGTTCAGGTTCGGCCGCAAAGGAGAAAAGCTGGCGCGGCGGTTTTTAAAAAAGCTGGGCTATCGGCATGTAAAAAGCAATTACACGGTGCATAAATGTGGTGAAATTGACCTGGTGATGCGGCAGGATACGACGGTGGTTTTTGTCGAGGTTAAAACGCAACAGCAGGAAAGTTTTGCCAGTGGGGAGTTGTTGGTGAATTCTGCTAAACGGAGGCGTCTTTATGATGCAGCACGTCATTTTATCCGGGAACACAATCTTTATGAAGTTCCCTGGCGATTTGACGTGGTGGTGATTGTTATCCCGCCGGGCGAGAAGCCGTCTTTTCGTCATTATGAAAACGCTTTCGGCGGGTGATGCTGAAACCGAGACAATTCTTGCGGAACAAAGAATTTTATGCAAATCAGTAATTTTAAAAGGTTGGGAAATCCAGTTAATGGAATTAATTGACACCCACTGCCATTTACAAATGGGGCAATACCCCGGGGGACTGGACGAAATGCTGGGGCGATCCCGGCAGGCGGGTGTTATCGGGTGGATTACGATTGGGACCGATCTGGGCGACAGTGCCGCGGGGATCAAACTGGCTCAGGAGCAGGAAAGCGTGGCTTACACTGCGGGGATTCATCCTCATGAAGCCGGAAAGGTGCCGGGGGATTATCTGGAACAGCTTGAAGAGATGACTCAAAGTGATAAGGTTTGTGCTTTGGGCGAAATGGGTTTGGATTATCACTACAATCACAGCCAACCGGCGGTTCAGCGGAAAATTTTTGAACAGCAACTCGAACTGGCGAAAAAATTGGAACTTCCGGTGGTGATTCACTGTCGGGAGGCTTTTGAAGATTGTTTGGCGATTCTGCGGGCTGGGTATCGAGAAGGCTCGGCGGTGTTTCACTGTTTCAGCGGCGATTGTAAGCAGGCGGCAACGGTGCTGGATATGGGACATTCGATCAGCTTCACCGGTGTGGTAACTTTCAAAAACGCTCAGGTCAACCGCAAGGTGGCCAGGTATGTGCCGGACGATCGGTTTTTTCTGGAAACCGACGCTCCGTTTCTCAGCCCTGAACCCAAACGCAATGTTCGGCCTAATGAGCCGGCTTTGCTGGTGCATGTGGCGGAGAAAATTGCGGAGCTGCGTAGGATAACTGTCGCTGAAATCGCGAAAATCACCAACCGAAATGCTGTTGACTTTTTCAAGTTGAACACGTCGAATTAATCGATAATAATTGATTGGCAAAAAAATAACCGAAAAAATCTAACCGATAAGTAACCGGCAAATTTGAGGAAAGGACAATTACACATGACTTTGGCATTGGTAACCGGGGGTGCAGGATTCATCGGCAGCAACATGATTCGTTTCTTGCTGGAAAAGGGGCAACAGGTGCGGGTGCTGGATAATTTTGAGACCGGCAAACGTGAGAACCTGGCTGAGATTGCCGATCAGATCGAGGTGGTCGAAGGTGACATTCGCGACCAGGAAGCGGTTAAGCGCAGCGTGGACTCGGTAGAGGTGGTGTATCACCTGGCGGCTTTGGGTTCGGTGCCGCGGTCGATCAAGGAGCCGCGAACCACTCACGATGTTAATGTTACCGGAATGCTTAACGTGCTGGAATCGTGCCGGGCTGCACAAGTGAAGCGGTTGGTTTTCGCTTCGAGTTCGTCCATCTACGGCGACAGTGATGTGCTGCCCCAGCATGAGGGTTTGTTGATCGCGCCGATCAGTCCTTACGGAGCCAGCAAAGCTATCGGAGAAATTTACAATAAAGCTTATTATGCAACTTACGGTTTGCAGACTATCAGCCTGCGTTATTACAACGTCTTCGGCCCGCGTCAGGACCCCACCAGTCAGTACGCCGCAGCTATTCCGCTTTTTGTCTCGGCACTGATGCGGAACACCCCCCCCACCATCTTCGACGACGGTGAGCAGACCCGCGGCTTTACCTTTATTGAAAACGTGATGAATGCCAACTGGAAAGCTGCCAACGCGCCGGAAACCCACGGTGAAGCGATAAACATTTCCACCGCCAGCGCCGTTTCGGTCAACACCGTGGTCAACACCATCAAAGAACTGCTGGGCAAGGACATCGCTCCGAATTACGCCCCGCCGCGGGAAGGCGACATTAAGCATTCACTGGCGGACGTATCACTAGCCAAGAAAGTGATCGGCTACGAACCGACAGTTACCTTTGACCAAGGCATCCGCCGGGCAATCGACTGGTACAAGGAAAACCTGGGCTAAGCCGGATTCGAACTAAATCCTTTAAATCCTATTCATGGCCCAATCTTTATGCGAAGTTTAAACGTTCCTGGATACTTTTCGTGAGAATTACTGGTCTGACGTTTTTGGGCCGTCGGTTAGCACGACGTCGGTTAACTCATAATATCCGCCTCGCCGAGCCAGGAACTTGAAACGCGGATTGTCGGTCAAACACTGGCGAATAACCGGAGAATCAATTGCCACTGGCCCCAGGTTTATATCATCCACTGCTGCGCGGAAAATCCAGCCATCACGTATTAGTTCCAATCTATACGGCCGACCCGAAGCAAACTTGACTGCAACGAACTTCGTTAGCCCTTCTACCGAGCCGTTTGTCTCAACGTAAGCAAGACGGGCGCCAGCTTCGGTAACCTCGATACATACCGCACCATGCAGCAGCGGCTGCGCCGAAGGTCCCAAACCCAGGCACAGATAGGCTTCGCTGCCGTAGCCTGTAATTGATCCAACCAGTGAACACTGCCAGCCCACCGCATACTCCACGACCGGTGCCACCTCCTGCCAGATACCATGCGAGTTCCAAGAACAAGCCGGGACACCCAAGCGAAAGATCGAACCTTGCCGACGATCCCAGGCCGTACTACAGGTAAGCACGGAGTTTCGCTTCTGGCTGGCGCTCCAGACTATCATAGTCGCCCATAACTCATCCTGCTCGGGCAGGTAGCTCAGGGCCCAAGAATCGGCCGTAGGACCACCATCTTCCAAAGGTTGGCGGGGATCTGTCCAACCAACCGAGCCGGGCACAATCTGCCAGCGTTCCGGATTAAGGGGATCATCCAAATCAAACTCATAAAGCCGCTGAATACCCGTGGGATCGTTGATGCTGGGTATCTGCCAAGTGGAAAGATATCCCTTGTCACCACGCACGAATCCAGCACCCCCTTCCTCCTGATTCCGCGACAACTGCGTGGCGGTCAGGACCTGTTGATGGGAAAGGGGTTGGTCAAGGTCCTTGACCAGGATCCCCTTCCAGGAGATGTCAGACTCTCCGTGAAGCCATACTATGAGGTAATCCTTATGACGGACGCGAGGATAAATTCGCAGGCAGTTCACCCTGTGCCGGTGACTATCCACGCTGGCTAAACCCTCAAATATTGGCCTTTCCTTGGACCAGGGACCCGCAAAGCTATTACTCTGCGAACGCATCAGGCGGGCATCAATATGTTTCCAATCATGAAAACCCCTGGTGCCGTCCACGGTGGTAAAGATCAGACAGGGCCTCCCCTGAAGGTCGCGAAATGCAAAGGGATCGCCGGCATAAGTTAATCCCATAGGAACCGGATCCACCAACAGCCCCAGAGGCTCCCAGGTTGTTTGACCCGGACGGCGTTGAAAACCGTAGAGACGGGAGTAACTGTCCAACCGACCACCTCCATACTGTTCATCGACGGAATAGAAGGCCGTGAACTGATATAACGCACCGTTGGGATCGCTGACGATACCGGAATTGTTCTGAGGGGCACACAGGGAATCGCCGCGAATCTGGTTTCCGGTAACAATCAGTTGACGCGGGGACCATTCTGCGCGACTGATCGGGCCAGAACCCCGAACTTCGCGGAACGGGGCCCTCATGTCCGTCAGTTTCCAAATTCCCTGAAACTGCAGCCCCGCGGTCAAGCCGCTACGAAGTGATTCACTGTCCAACACTTCGACCACGACTATCTGACCGATTGACAAAGAACGAGGATTTTCCAAAGCCACCCGGTACTCTTGACCCACATCCAACGGCACCGCCATCTTGCCACCAGTAGCAGTGAACTGATTCAGCGGAGAACCATAAACCGGAATTTGCACCTGTTCGGCAAGCAGTTGACCGTCAATACGTATGCCGACAATGGTTGGCTTCTCCACTGGGCCAATGGCGTTGCTAAGGCGGGTATAAAATCCACTGAGTACACATGTTTCTTGAGTGCACCAACGTAGGATCGGTTTTCCAACTGACACTTGGCGGGCGGGAATAGCATGCTCCACAGAAGTCACCTTCTCACTGACGCTACGTGCCGGCCGAGTATTTCCAGCGCCCTCAGCAGTATCTGTGGTTAGCGACTTTCCTGTCGAGGCAATAGCCGGCAGAGCGATGCTCGGAGAAGCCTTAACACGATTATGATCGATTTGCTGTTGGTTAAGGCCGACAAATCGCATGGTCCACATTTCCGGGCCGATCTGGTAGGCGAAGGTGATATGCCAGCTGAAAGTTATATGAAGCAAAATGAATAGAGGAAGTGAAATTCGATTTCGTGAAACGAAAGATCGGAAAAATCGAGGGTTCATGACACGCTCCGGAAAAAGCTATTTTAAAACATTAATTACTTTGTAAAAATTCAGGGAAATAATCAGTTACACTAATACTATCAGAGATACTACCCACCAAATTCGCTGAGATACTGTTCCATTCGCTCTTTCATAACATCGTCGATGTGCACATGGTTGTTCAGGGGGCGGTTGTGCAGATGGGCGATGATTTCGCGAACGTTGACGATGGAAAAGACGTCAAAGCCGAATTCTTTTTTAACTTCCTCGATAGCGGTCAGATCACCCCGGCCACGTTCCATGCGATCCACCGAAACGAGCACGCCGATAACGGATGGTTTTCCGCTGACAACGAGGATGTCCATGGTTTCGCGGACGCTGGTTCCGGCAGTGATGACGTCCTCGATAATGACAACACGTTCGCTGCCTTGGTACTGGTGGCCGATGAGCGATCCCCTTTCACCGTGATCCTTAGCTTCCTTACGGTTGTAGGTGACTGAAACATTTTGGTGTTGCTCGGCTTGCAGAGCAATGGCGGTGGTAACTGCCAGGGGGATGCCTTTGTAAGCCGGACCGTAAAGGTTGTCGAAGTTGCCCTGCCAGTGCTCGGTTAGGGCAGCGGCATAAAAACGACCCAGTTGGGCAAGTTGCTGGCCGGTGCGGTAATTGCCGGTGTTGACGAAATAAGGTGTGCGGCGACCGCTTTTAGTGACAAAATCACCAAAGGTTAGAACGCCTGAAGCTACCAGAAACTCAATAAATTCGGTTTTGTAGTTCTGCATAAAATCTTCCTTTTTGGAAAGGTTCATTTTAGTCAACTTTCACAGTTTTATGTTTCATCAATTGCCCACCAACAGGGCCTTTAGGACGAATTTTAATGAAATGTACTTTCGCAAATCTCACCGATCCCGTTTAAAATTGTCGTCCGGACGGCCAAAAAAGGCCCTGCAGTACCGTAACCTAATAAACCAGCTTAAGAAAAAGTGCGAAAACGCACTTTTAGAGTAATGTTTTAATTAAATCCGATTGCTAATTCAAGAGGGTTTCGGCATCACGGCCGGATAACAGGACAACAGCACAGAGGTCCACTTTGCGATAGAGGTATTCAGCAACAAGCCCTATTGCATACCAAAGAGGCAGATACCACAGGGTGATGTAACCGTACAGGTTCCAGGAGTAGTTGCTGTAATCCCAAATTTCGATGCTGCAGATGTCGAACAGCCAGCCGCTGACGAATTCAACAAGGTAAATACCGAGCATGTAAACGACGGCACGGAAAGGAAGAGGAATTTTTCGTTTGATTAGCGGACGGGCAATGGGCATGAGTACCAATCCGAGCAAGCCATAATCGAGGATCATCCAGATGCTGGTGGAACCCCTCAAATTGTAGTTGCCTCCTTTTAGACGCAATATTGCACCAAGAGTAACTTCAAAAAGCAAGCCCAGCAGGCCGAATATCATGAATCGGATGAAGGCTCTTTTGTATGTTGGGCTTTTTGGCATAGATTTTCCTGCATAAAATCTTCCTGTTTCGTGAGATAGCATTGTAAAAGATAATCCTGAACAAAACTATGTTTTTATCAGGATTATGAAACTATTTTTCCGTCCTGTAAGTAAATTGTCCGCTTGGTTTGTGAACCAAGTTTCTGGTTATGTGTAGTTACAATTATAGTCAGGTTGTCCTCTTGATTGAGCTGCTTAAAAACATTCAGAATTTCCTGTGAATTTTCCGTGTCCAAATGCCCGGTCGGTTCATCAGCTAACAGGAACTTCGGTTCAGTCGCTAATGCCCTGGCTATCGCCACTCTTTGCTTCTCGCCGCCTGAAAGTTGCTTGGGCAGATGGTTGACTCTGGGCCCCAGGCCGACTTTTTCTAAAAACACCGTCATTTTTTGTGTTTTCTGAGATTTGCCCGCAAAATATGAGGCAAGCTGGACATTTTCCAGAGCGGTAAGCGTTGGTATGAGAGAAAAATCCTGAAATATAAAACCGATTTTTCCACGTCGAACTTTCACCAACCTGCTTTCGGCCATCGCGGACACGTCCTTACCTAATATTTCAAGTTGACCGCTGGTTATAGCATCCAGACAACCTATCATATCTAACAGTGTTGTTTTACCTGAACCGGAAGGCCCCATTATCGAAACAAATTCGCCGGATACAATTTCTAAATCTACGTTATTAACAGCCGCTATCTCTTCGGCAAAGAGTTTATAAACTTTCGTTAATTTTGACGCTTTGACTACCAGCTCACTCATTGCTTATTCTCCTGTCCTGATTGCTTCGACCGGTCTCATCGATGCCGCCCTCCATGCCGGATAAATACCGGTGATAATTCCTAAGATTATCGCCCCGACAAAGGCACCAAACAAAAGACTTGGCCTGATCAGCACCAATTGGCCGCTTGGAGCATAGGGTAATATTTTTTTTATGATATGCTCCACAACGCCACTGCCCAGCAACGCAAAAATACTTCCCAGGATTCCTCCAGCGGTGCAAACCAGAATTGTTTCCGTCCATATCAACTTGAAAATGTCCGCTGCCGAAGCCCCGATCGCTTTCATAACGCCAATCTCTCTGGTACGTTCAAATATTGACATCAATATTGTATTGACTACCCCGATAACTGCGATAAAAATGGCGATGACCGCAACGGAATTCGCCATAACTTTAGCCGACGAGATGAGATTAAGAATCGTTCCTCTTACTTGTGCCATGCTGATTACCTGAATGCCTGGCTCTTCGTATAAATCTTCCTCGAATTCGCCGACTTGCTGGATGTCTTTCAGTTTTATCCCGACGCCGGTCAACTTATTCGGCAGCGAAAAAATCTGTTGCGTCGTCTTAAGCGGCAGAAAAATAATGCCGTCATCCTGCGTCCCCGACCTTTCAAATATCCCAACAACAGTCAGAACTTTGTCGATATTCGGAATGAATATCTTGTCACCTACCAAACGTTGTTCAACCTCAGCAGCTTCATACCCCATAATGGCCTCTTCAGCCGCCTCGCTGCTAAACCATTGGCCGGATTTAAATTTAGACCAGGGCTTAAGCTCCAGATATGAGTCGGTAATACCCATATACATGGCAAATCCACCTTGGCCTTCCAGCCGGTCGGGGTCATAGGCGGTTGAAACCAATTGGGGTGTTATCTTGTCGATGCGCGCATCGTTCTGTATTTTTTCGTAAATATCCTGCTCCATATACCTCAGGCCACCACCACCTTTGAGCATCATCGTTGCCGCTTCGTAGGGACACCCCTTGGCCGTTACTAAAAGCTGATAACCCATCTTATCAATGTTGCCCGTCAAAGATTGCTGGTAGCCTCTGTCAAAGCCTAACAAACTCACCAACACAGCAACCGCAATCGCAACACCACCAATCGTAAGGGTCGAGCGAATCTTCTTTCTTTTCAGATTTTTGCATGCAATTGTAACGACATTCATTTCATTTCAACTCCTTTTCCAATGAGAGTGAGCTGGCCATCTCGCAGAGACACATTTCCTTCGACCATCACTTCTTTGCCCACTTTTTGCGGAATTGCAAAACCGGACGGCTTAATATCAACATGAATCACACCACCGGGACCTTGGACGTCAAACCAGCAGCCCGTGTTACACTCACTGACAATCTTACCCTCAATAGTTACAGTTTTGCCACTGAAAGTCTCCGGCTCTTTTAACACTGCTTTTATCTGCGTGGAGTCACGATTGCCAATCTGCTGTCCGTATTGCTCCGGCTTCTTCTTGCCACAACTGGAAAGCGTCAAAATCATACTTAACGTCAGGACCACAAACCAAATCTTACTGGTCACGTTTCTTGTCTTCATTTTTTGCCTCTTTTTTGCTTTCTTCCCCATCTTTATTTTTGGGTTTGTAGAAATATTTGTCATATTTGTTTTTTAACATAAATTCATCGAGCAGAATCATATTCTTTCTTATCCCCCGTAAAGTAGCAAGCCAGTCGCCGGCACTTTTTTTGCTTGGATCTTTGATCTTTTTCTTTAAGTCCTTTGTGTAAAAATCGACTAAGCTCAGGCCGACAAACTGCTTGGTAAACTTTTTGTCCTTAAACTTTCTGGATTCCGGCGAAGTTATTTTCTGGTAATAACAATCCATGATTACGCCATTCGGATCTGTCGCCAGAATAATCTGAATCCCGCCGTACATACCCTTTTGATTCACACCGTGAACATATCCTACTGTCTGCTTTTTCTCCAGAACGGTATAATATGCGTATGGCACATCTATTGACTCGTATGTCGGCTCAAGCTTATCGGCAAGTTTGGCTTCAATCTCTTTTGCCAGTTTTTTATCACCACGCTCCTTGATCGTAATAAACTCCGTTTTATAATTCGTCGCTTTGGGAAATAACCTTTTTATGTCACGGTCCGGATCATTTAACGTACAACCCACCGCGGCATATGTGTTTTGGACACCTAAAAGAATTATCATAACTGTTAAAATTGTTTTCGTGTACATTTTTACTCACCTCACAATCCATAGTAATACAATTGCAGTACAACCATTTTGTTTTCATCGCTGCTCGAATATATATCGTGGAAATAACCCAATCGGACCGTTGTTGTAGAACTGACTTTATATTCAATAACTGGTGAAAGCGTCAGGTCCCGGGCATCTTTCTCTTCCCAATCATTTGACCAGTACATCGTTTGCATTTTAATTTTCAGGTTTTGTTGCTCCGGAACGGTATAGCCCAGCTCAGCCAAACCGCCCGCTACGGTTTCGCCTTCATTGTCACCAACCGCCGCCTCAGCTTTAAAATCAAAAATCCCTAACGGACACTGCACATCCAGCCCTATTCTTTTTTTCCTTATACTTTTATCACTCACCAGCTCAGGTGCCGGAATCGTCCAGGATTGACTGCTTTGAAGGGTTTGCCCGTACAAAAAAGACAGCCCTACCTGGGTATCCTTTGTTTGCGGCGTGCTTATTCTACCTGTCAAAAGATAACTGTCGTCTTTTCTCCGTATGCCCATGCCGGAGCCAAGTCCAGCCGCAAGCTGGTAGTCAAAATCTCCTAACAAACCTTTATATCCGATACCCCAATCTTTTTTGAAACCTATGTTCTTAGCAGCAAGGGTTTGGAGCAGAGTTCCGTGCGTATCTAAAACCGGTTCAAGACCAAATGCAGGATCAAAATGCCCGATTTTCAGCGATTGCCCCAAGCCTAATTTGTATTCCAGCCAGGCATTATGTATCTCAACACCAAATGCATCGGAGCTATCCTCACTGGAATCATAAGCCGCACGCATTTGAAGATCCAACGTAAGAAAATCACCATATTCATCTGAAAATTTCTCATAGTATTCAAAACCAATAGAATTTTTCAGACCCGGATTTTTTTCACCAACCCACTGGTCTCTGTCAGAGTAGCCGCCGATAACAACAGCTTCTTTATATAATTCCTCAGCCTGAACAAATTCCTGGGACCAAATCGTAAAAACAAATGCCAAAGTCAGGATAAATATCAGTTTTCTTGATACCATGTTTTACTGCTCTGCCTCTATTTCTTAATCCACTTTTTGCAAGAGAGTTTCACGCAATTTCGCATATTCGACAGGTGTCATATCACACAGGCTGCTATGCTGAACTGTAATGATTATATGCAGTTACAAGTAACAAATACAAATTGCCCACATGGGGTATCATGATGCCGACCTGACGGGACCTTCTAAAGACCTGTAATTTATAGACTTACAAACCAACCAACATAGAATTTCATCTGGCATGAGTATGATATAATAAGCTGGATTCAGTTCGTACAGACTAATGTTACCGGCTATTCGAACAGAAACATACCGCCTTGTGAAACCTTACACTTTCAGTTCGACGTCGGCCACTTTGGCATAGCGGTTGAATTTTCGTTTGATGGGGGTTAAGACTTCTGACAAAAATTCATCAACCTGTTCGGGTGCACGGCCGATGTATTTTGCCGGTTTCATTACGTCGTTGAAATCGACATTCTTGAAAGCGGGGTCATTTTTGAGTCGTTCGATGAGGTCGTTTTTGCGGCCATGGTTTTTTACCTGATCGGCGGCGGCGTGGCTGTGTTTGCGGATAACTTCGTGCAGTTCCTGTCGGTCGCCCCCGGCCTGAACAGCAGCCATCAGAATGTCCTCGGTCGCCATGAAAGGCAGCTCCGCAGCAACAGCAGCGGCGATAACTTTGGGATAAACCACCAGTCCGTCCATCACGTTGGTCACGATGCCCAGAATAGCATCCACCGCCAAAAAAGCTTCCGGAACAGCCAGGCGTTTGTTGGCGGAGTCGTCCAGGGTGCGTTCGAACCACTGCTCAGCGGCAGTCATGGCGGGCGAATCGGCCAGGCTGATAACGTAACGGGCCAGCGAGGTTATCCGTTCGCAACGCATGGGGTTGCGTTTGTAAGCCATGGCAGATGAGCCAATCTGAGTTTTTTCGAAGGGCTCCTCGATCTGTTTCAGATGGGCCAGCAGCCGAACGTCGTTGGCAAATTTGTGGGCCGATTGGGCAACCCCGGAAAGGCAAGCCAGAATGTTGGCGTCGATTTTGCGGCTGTAGGTCTGGCCGGTTACGGGTGCGACTTTGTCGAATCCCAGTTTTTTGGCGACCAACTTGTCCAGCCGCTTGACCTTGCGCTGGTCGCCGTCAAAAAGTTTCAGGTAAGACGCCTGGGTACCGGTGGTACCTTTGGCACCTCGAAAAACCATGGTTTCCAAACGATGCTGCACTTCCTCCAGGTCCGTCACAAAATCGTAACACCACAAGGTCGCCCGTTTGCCGACGGTGGTCAGTTGAGCGGGCTGGAAATGGGTGTAACCCAGGGTCGGCAGTTTGCGATAGCGGCGGGCGAATTTGCCCAGCCGATCAATCACCCGCACCAGCCGCGACCGCACCAACTCCAGGGCTTTACGCATCTGGATAAGGTCGGTGTTGTCGCCAACGTAAGCACTGGTGGCGCCCAGATGGATAATCGCCCGGGCTTCCGGAGCAGCATCGCCGAAGGCGTACACGTGGGCCATAACGTCGTGGCGGAACTTCTTTTCGTAGCGGGCGGCTTTTTTGAAATCGATGTCATCGAGGTGGCGACGCATAGCGGCAAGTTGTTTTTTGGTAATGGGCAGTCCCAGTTCAGCTTGGCTCTCCGCCAGAGCCAGCCAAAGCCGACGCCAACTGCTGAATTTGAACTGCGGCGAAAAAATGCTCAACATTTCGCCCGAGCCATAACGGCTGATGAGCGGATTTTCGTATTTGTTGTAAGTTTCGCTATCCATAACCGCATTTTAGCCCAATTACTTACAACGGTCAATAATTATCCCAGGCCTGCTCATCCGGCTATAAACATCCGTTCCGGCAACAAAATCATTTTTTTAATGACAGGCAAACTGTTAGAAATCTTCATTTAAGCAGTTTCGGTTGACGACCTACCCAAAACTCCGTTGACTTATGACGGCAAATGTGGCAAAATGCAGCCGACAAGGGTTATAGGACGATTATGGAAAATGTAAAAAATCTTTTTTCCCAGGGAACCGGCGAACACTTTATGGGTCAGAATCCACAGATGGACCAGGATAAAGCCGCTTCGGCGTTGACTGATGAGTTGCTGGTCCGCCGATGCCGCAACGGTGAAATGGCTGCTTTTGCCGAACTGATAGAAAGGCATCAGCATCGACTCTTCAACGCGGTGTTGCGGATGGTGTACAACCACGATGACGCCCAGGAGCTTACCCAGGATGCTTTTGTTCGGGCCTTGCAGGGCTTGAGCAGGTTCCGGGGCAACTCCGGATTTTATACCTGGCTGTTCCGGATCGGGATGAATTTGTGTATCAATTTTCATCGCCGTCGCAAAACAGTGCGGTTTTCGTCGCTGGATGCTTTAGGACAGACAACGGGCCATCAGGCGGATGGCTTGCTGGAACTCCCGGACAAACAGTCGCCGACACCGGGCCGTCAGGCCCAGATCAACGAAGAGCACCAGAAAGTGCTCAAGGCATTGGAACAACTGGAACCGATTAGCCGAGCGGTAATTGTTCTGCGGGATGTCGAAGAGCTGGATTACCGTCAGATCGCCGATATCCTGGAAGTTCCGTTGGGCACCGTAAAAAGTCGCCTTTTCCGGGCACGTTTGGCGGTCCGGGAACAGTTGGAATAAATTGTTAATTCTCCGGTGAAAATCATGAGTGATAATGAAGACAAACTCATTCTTCTCCTTAACGATTACCTGGACGGTCAGCTCGACCCGGCCCAGGCGGAAAAAGTTGAACAACTCCTGACGGAAGACCCCCAGGTGCGGGAAATTCTCAGTCGGCTTCGCCAGGGTAGTCAGGCGGTTCACAACCTGCCCATGGTCGCGGCACCGTCGGATTTAGCCGATCAGATCGCCGCCCAGATGGAACGCGACTTGCTGTTGGGCTCATCGGAACTTCTAAACGAACAGATCGGCCGAAAGCATTTGTTCCTGCGGCGATTCATTGCTGCTGCTGCGATTCTGATTTTGGTGGGAGCGGTAGCGGCGATTACTTATAACGTGCTGTTCGAAAATCCCGATCAGGCAACAAAAACCAATCCCATCATCGCCCTTGCCCCGCCTGAAAAAACTCAGGAAACCAACAAAAGCTCCACTGAAATCATCAGAGATACCCCACCGGACATTGTTTTGGCCGAGAAAAAATCCGACACCCTTGCCCTGCCGAAATACGGTAAGATTCACCTCCGACTGAGCAGTCCCGATCTTGACGACTACACCGCCCAACTGGAAGCAGCCCTGACCGAGCAGCAAATCCACAAGGTCATCCGTAACCACACCGATCCGGCAAACATCAGTTTTGCTTTTCTCTGTTCACCGAATCAATTGACTGAAATTGTGCGGAAATTTGAAAACCAATCTTCCTGTCAACTCAGCCTGGTAATCCCGGACGATCAGGGCAATAAACCAATTGTCATCAGCCACAGTTCATCCGAACAACTGCTGAAACTGGCGTCTCTGACAGATGGTCCCGAAAAAGCCGATCTCGCCCGGCAGATTCGTCAGCAGCAAAACCTGACTCCGAATCTTGATTCGGAAACCCTCGACTGGTGGGACAAAGTTGCTATTGTCGATTCAATTTCCGATATTCATCTGCTCGGCGAAGATGAAATGCAGGACGCTAACAGTCCCTCTCCGTTCAGTGCTAACACCCCCAGCGACAAATTTGTCGACACCGATTTCGAAACTGATGACAAAAACAAAAATATCGAAGCTGAAAGTGCCGTTGAAGCAGCAGTCGATACCGCCCCCCAAGTAGCCGAGGTAGCTCAGTCCGAACCGACATTACCGGCCTTGATAGCGGTGGAAATTTTCCTGACCGATCCGGTAGCCACACTCATTGACGATCCCACTGTGCCGGATACAAATTCCCCCACAACACCTGCCCATCTTATCACGACCGAGCCGGACCCCAACGCTTCCCGCTGATTCCCCCCACCTGTTCAACCTGTTCAATAAGAAGGCCTCCACATCAACAAGTCAGTTGTTCTTCAGTTTTTCTAAAGCACTTAAAATTGCTCTAAAGAACTTTAAATTTTTCGTAACCGTTCAAAGGACAACCACTTCCACCAAAGACGGATTCCTTAAAGCTGCCCTGAAGGGGCAAAATACCAAAGCCCAGGGCAACGCCCTGGGTAAACCTCCACTGCTTTTTTTTAATCCCTGAAAGGGCGAAATAAAATTATGCCGCTAAATCCTGTAAACACCAGCGCTGCCGCCTCCATCAACAAAATAGCCTGCTTTGCTGAAAATTTGAATTCCTTCAATACCTTCATAATACTATCTTGCAATTCTTTGTTTTTTATGCGTGTTTTTTATTTTACATCATCATAATATGTTAATAATTAACGTCTTATGAATTTTTGACCTCTTCGTGAACTTCAGGAGCTTCATGGTTAAATTGAAATCCTGAGCATCCTGTCAAAATTCCTTAGCGCCTTTGCGTCTTTGCGTGAAATATCTTGGTTGCGGCTAGACCGCCCTAAGATCTTCATGGTTAAAATAAACCGTGAACGCTTACAATTTTTCTATAGCCGAATATCCTGCCGAATAGTCTGGATCAGCCACAAATAAAATGACTGCCAAAGACTTTTTTCCTGCACAATGATTTTCGCCCGCCCCACCATTCCGTCACGCAACTGACTCTGTTGGTCGATAATCTGCAACTCCAGTTCGTAGGTTACGTCCGCCGGCTCCATAGCTTCCTGTTCGTCGGCGGCGGGCATGGTCGGAACTTCACCTTTGTAAACTGTCGAAAAAGCCGCGCTGGACATTTTTCGCACCGGCTCAGCGGGCTTTTCTTTTACAACGCTTTCGAACTCCTGGCTGTCCATGGACCACAGTTTGATTTTGACCGGCTGATCCGGTTCAATTTTTCCAAAATCCCGCTTGTTGATCGCCGCCACCGCTTCAAAATCATTCGGCTGGTACACCCCCATCAGAGCAGTTCCCACCGGCAGATAACTTCCCAACAGGTTTCTCAGTGGCATCTTGGTTCGCAACTGAACCACTCCGTCGCCTTCCGCTTTGATAGTCAATTTGTCGAGATTAGCTTGAGCTCGTTCATACAAAACCGTCAGACCGGCAATTTGAGAATTCAGCTCCACCGCTTTTTCCGACATACCGGCCTGCAGCGTCCGGTCGCGGGCGTTATTAAGCTGTTTCAGCTCCACCGCCATCTGTGCCACACGGGCTTCGAGTTCCGGATCGGACAAAACCAGTAGCACCTCGCCGGCACGAACAACCTGACCGTCCTGAACCAGATTTTGATTCTTCTGCGGATCGATAAATCCGGCCCGGGTTACATACAGCGGATGCAAATTCTGCGGACGCAAAACACACTGGGCATCGACGCTCTGTTCAATTTTGATTCCCAGAATTCCATAGATTCCGCCACCGATCAGCAACAGCAAAATTACCGCGGTAACCTTATGCAAGTGAATTCGCTCCCAGGCTTCGAATAAAAACTTGAAAAACTTCGTCAAAGGAGTAACCAACGCGTTATAAATGCAGCCGATCGCCATGACCGCACCGACCACTCCCCAACCGTAGGGATCAAGAAACTTCCAGACCATCGAAACAATCGCAAACATAATGAACCAGCGATATAACGCGCTGCAAATCCCGTAACCCAGCACCGCCGGTTCCCTGCCCCGAACATCGATCGGCTCATTGGCATCCTTAACACCAAGCACATAACGCTGCATCAGATACCAAAGATAACCACTGCCCTTCTGCTTGAGATTAGGAATTTCCATCAAATCCATCAGAAAATAATAACCGTCGTAACGCAACAGCGGATTACCGTTGAAAAGCAGAGTGTTCAGACTGGCCATTATCATCAGATTAAGCGCAAACTGGTTGACAATCGTCCCCCCTGGCGTAATAGCCCAGACGTAGGTCGCCAGCGACGCAAGCATAATTTCGATGACAATCCCTGCTGCCGTAATCCACATCCGCAGGTTTTTTTCTCGGATCATCCAGGAATCCGAAACATCACAATAAGCGCACGGCATGAATACCAAAAACAAAATGCCCATCTCGTGCACTTCACTGCCGAAATGTTTACTGGTCAGGCCGTGACCGATTTCATGAACAGCTTTCACAATCACAATGACCGGAAACATGTAAAGCAGATTAATCCAGCTTAACAAAGGCTGTCTCTGGCTGAATTTGTCGACGTCGCTGACCACCAAAAATATCGCCCCAAAAAGGATCAGCCAGGCAAAATATTTCATAAATCTGCTGAAAATAATCGAACCAAAATTTCGATCCAGCCAGTTCAAAAACTTGTCCGGATCCAACAGGGGAATTCTGTAAAACAGAAATTCCTGCTGGATTTTCTTAAAAATCCCCTTTTGCATCATGGCTTTTCGCTTGAGCAGATAATCAGAGCCGGCTTGACCCGAAGTTTGCAGCAAATTCGACCCGCGAAGCATGATAATGAAATTCATCACCGCCTGACGGTCAAATTCGTCTTTGGGAAACCTACCCGCCAACTCCTTGAGGACGTCATCCATTTCCGTCTGGCCGTCCAGCATCTGAAAAATGCAATATTCCGGCGGACGCAACCGATAATAACGCAGCGTAGTGGGATCCTTAAGCACGTAACAACTCTTACCGAAGTAAACCTGTTCGGTAATTTCCAGGTCCCCCCGAACTCGCGGCAACGCTTGCGATGTTTCTTGCGGCTCATTAATTCCCAAGGGCAGTTCGCCCGGACTTTTCGCTTCCATTAAAATTCACCTTTAGAAGAACACCACCCGGAAAAATCTAATTACCTTTCTCAACAAAACGTAACCGAGAGGCTTCTCCACCGTCCATATCTTGGCCGTGCCCGTGCTGCCGTCCCGTAATCCCTGGATGGGCTTAAGCTGCTCGGGATCGACCTCGGTACGGATTTCAAACACGTTGCCTTCCTGCCTGGTCCGGGCCATCTGACTGACCTGGTCAACGTTTTTTATGGTAGCGCTGAGCTTGTGTTCCGGATAAGCAGCCAGGTAAAACTGCACCAGCGACTCACCCTCTTCCAATCCGCGCTGAACCCAGCCAATCTCCTGCTGGGGAACTTGCAACAAAATCTCCCAGCGATTCATGTCCGCAATTTCCAACAAAGGATCACCCCGTTCGAGGGTCTTGCCTTCCAGCAGTTCAAGCTGAGCAGTCAGAATCTGCCCCCGCACCGGCGCCCTGATAAGGCATTTGTCAATTTTCAACTGTATCAGTTCAATCTGGTGCTGAAGCTTGCTCATTTCCAGGCGATAGTGCTCCTCGTCGGGAGTACCCATTGCCTGATTGTATTCCACCTTGACGGCTTCCAGTTCGGCTTTGTTTTTGTCGCGCTCAGCTTTGAGCTCCGAATCGTCCAGCCGAATAATTACTTCACCCGCCTCAACCGTGCCGCTGGGTCGTACAATTTCAGCAATTTCAACACCTGCTAAAGGCGAATCAACAATGCGACGGTTGACCGGGGTCAGCGTGCAGTCGCTATCGATTTTAATGGTCCAGGGCACCAGCGACCCCGCCACCAGACCGGCCAACAGAACCACCAGAATCATCGCCCACTTCTTTTTCTTTTTCGGATCCTTACCGGCCTTTTGCAATTTCCCCAACGGACGCATCCACGGAACCGATGCCATTTCCAACGCATTCGACAAAGCTATCGCACCATGGCGCGCTACCGAAGCGATGATCCCCGCCAGGTTCGTACCGGCCGATTCGTCGAAACCCTCCGCCACAAACACCCCAAGTTGCTTTTCCTCGCGCTCCAGCGGCTGCAAAAAAATCTGATCGAGCTGACTTACCGTGAAATAATCCTTCAACAACAAGGTAAGTTCCTGTTCCTCGTCCAACTCCACCAACTGTTGACGGGAAGCAACGATCGGTTTTTTAATTTCCAGACAGTGCCGACATAATTTCTCAATCGCCTGCATCAAAACCGCCCGACGATCCGGCTTGTCCACCCCGCTCACCGCCCGCAAACCCCGCTTGATCTGCGGATCAATCCAGATCACCACCCGGGTGCAGCCGACCGTGTCGCGACCCAGGTTGGCCAGTTGATAAACCACTTTCTCGGCATCAAGTGAGTTGTGCACCGCTTCGCTATATTGCAAAAGATTGGCCAGGGATTTGCGGTCGTCTTCCAGAACTGCCGCCCGACGATGGGCCAGGTAACTTTCCGCCGCTTCGACAGCTTGACCTGCCAAGCCGACTATGGTCCGATAATTTCCCGGATCCAGGTTAGCAGCTCCGATCAACTGCAATATCATTGCCACCTGATTACCCGCCCGCATCGGCAGAAAAAACAACCCGTGCTCGGTCTGATTGGCATTTTCCACCTGCCCAGCAGCATCGGCCGGAGGCAGAACCAGCGGCTTAGCCTCGTTTACCACCCGTTGAATCGCTTCGACGATCAGCCTTTTTTGCTGATCGGATTCACTAATACCGCAGGTCTCGATTTCCATGTGGCAATACATCTGAGGAGGCTGATCCTGCTGAATAAGCCAGATTCCCCCGCCCCGCGATCCGGTAACCGCGACGGTCAATTGCAGAAAATTGGCAAAAAACTGCGGTGGTTCCAGATTTTCGCCCGGCAATTGCTTTAGTCGGCCCAAAACTTCAGCTATTCGTTGAGTCGCTTGTTCGTTCGGCACAGATTATTCCAATCAAATACAGGCATTCCCCTGACGGTTCCGCTACACAAAATCAATGGAAACCGGGGTGAAAGCTAAGTTCTTTTACTCTATTGAGTAATATCAGCTAAGAACGTAATAATTTTCCACTATTTTACCTTTTTATTCGTCGATAGCAACCTTAATGCCCCTCATGGCCCCTGGTGAAAATTCAAGGGTAGAGATTCATTCAGAATGGGATTGTTATTCGGACCAAAACAATGATACATTGGCAAGATTTGCAAACCAGTGAGAGCTGCCGGTGTCTGTTCCGCTGACTGGGGCTTATTGGCCCTGATTAACCGCCGGGTAAGTCAAACCCTGACCCGGCGGAGAATAAACTGCGGAATTCACATCACCGCCCAGTTCCCACCGCAAAGGCAGGTCTGTACTGCTTAGAATCACATCGGATAGGGTTTTCGACTTTTCGATCAAGATTTTCTGACCGGTTCCAGATGAAACGGTATCACTGGAATCAGACTTATTTCTAACGCTTTTAGGCCGCCATATCATGTCCTTGCCCTGATACAAGCCTTCTACTTCCTCATGGAGCACTTGCAGAGGCTCAATCGGTTGGCCGGACTTAACAGTGGCCATTTCATTAACAAAGGCCGCTTTATTAACAGAATCCACTTCCGTAAAAGATGGTTGTGCCTGAGCCCTTTGATCCAGCGACATTCCCAACAGCAACAGAGCCAGCACCCCAGCGGTCAAAACCAGTAAACAACTGAATAATCCGACTTGAGCCAAGTTGGGATAATGTTTTTTATTGCTGGCAGGCTGGTCTTCTACGCCGGCTCGGCAGGAAGTCGTCCAGAAACCCATAGCCGTCAGGACCGAATACAAAACCGATGTCAGCGGCATCCGCAAAGAAACTGCACTGGTACCCAGCATCAGCAACTCGTTATCCCGATCCCAGATTTGCACCAACACCTGAACCGTCGCCAGGATTATGCCGGAAATTAGCGAATAAGCCGCCAACTGCATCAGTAATTTGCGACTTTCATCGGAATTTTCGTGTTTTCCGGAGGTAAATATTTTTTTGAATTCCTCGGCCAGCCTTTTGGCATCATAACTTAACCACCCCAGAACCAAAGTCATTCCCAGCACTAAAATTAAGGTCGCAGGGGCAAGTACATAACGTGGAGTAACACCGCCAAAAGCGGTTAGCGACAATCCACCCATGATCAGCAAGGCGATAAACAACATCGAGCGTCCGATAAGCCGCATATATATATTTTCCTTATGTTTACAGAGCTACTCTAACGATGATTTTCAGGTTATTATCGGTCTTGTCTTTGATTTTCAGGTTATTAACCGGTCTTGTCCTTTACATAGTTCACCAAAAAAAGACCATCTTCCCCACATTCCCAGTTACTTAATCGGCAATTGACGTGCTAAAATGAAATTCACAACAGGCAGGAAAGCAAAATTTTCCAAAATTATTTTTGCACTTACTTTTTTGGCTGCGCGTCTTTGCGTGAGATGTTTTTTCCCCCTCCAAAATCAAAAATTACCCAATCCAAAATTCAAAATAATCCAAGATTTTAATCCCCACCACCTCAGTAGGAATTGAATCTGCAAAAAAAATCCGTGAAATCCTTGTATTCCTTTGCTAATAAATGATTTACATTAATTTTGCTGTCAAATCCAAGTGGGCCAAAAGCGCGACAAGCCATTTTTAAAAATCGCAAGTTTCTGCAAAAAACTGCTAGGTTTGCCCCAGGTTTCTTGAAAAATCACCCCAAAACCACCCAACTTTCCGGCCTGTTTTTTGACAAAATTTCATCTTTTCTCATTTT
>JAFGSR010000203.1 GCA_016934515.1 Sedimentisphaerales bacterium | reverse complement strand
TTGTAGCTTTTTTGAAGATTGAAAAGACAAAAAGAAGAATAGAAGAAAATCCTTTTTGCTAAAGACCTTACTCGGACAGACTCCTAGCATAAATCCATACGAATTCTTATCTAGAGAGCGTAACACATGATCTATTGGGATGGCGACTATTTGGAGTGAAATATGGACTTCAAACTGATGAATATGTTGATAAAACTGGCTGGTAAGATTCAGCGAAGGATTTCGCTGAAGAGTTCACCCGAACTTGAAAATCCTGAGATATTCAAGTATCGCGCTTAACCGATTTATCAGCAATGATAAGCTTGTATAATTAAAATGTGATCTGAAATATCAAAACGATTATTAGAAAGGAATACTATGATAATCAGGGGCAAAAAGAAAGGCGAGATAACATTTGTGTGCAATGCCATGGGCGATACAAATTCAGTTTATCTGGTTGGCAGTTTTAATAAATGGGACCCGGTAAAAGCATCCATGGCCAGGAACAAAGGCGGTGCCTTCCGCAAGAAACTAACCTTGAAGCCTGGACGCTATGAGTACAAATTCATTGTCGACGGAATATGGTTGAACGATACCGACTCACAGGAAAACGTGATGAATCCATATGGCACACTCAATAGCGTCGTTTGTATTTGAATAATATATTTTGTGAAGGTTATAGAGTTTTAGTTGTATTACCCCGGATTGTGGAACGGATTAAAATGAACGAGACATTTTCTTTCAAACACGAAGGTATGGGGGCCATACTCTATAATGGCGGAGTATCATTCCGCGTGTGGGCGCCTTATGCAGATCAAGTTTTCGTTACCGGTGATTTCAATAATTGGTCTCAAACGGCCCATCCCCTGACGCGTGAGGATAACGGCTGCTGGTCAGGGGATATCGCCGGGGCCAAAGCGGGAGATCGATATAAATACCTGATTTGGAATAGCGAACAACAACTCTTTCGCATTGATCCGTGTTCTAAAGAAGTGACTTGTTCGAACTGCAATTCAGTTATCTATCATCCTCAGTTTGACTGGGGTACGGATCCGTTTCAGGCGCCCGCGTGGCATGAAATGGTGATCTATGAAATGCACGTGGGGACGTTTAACTGTACGGAAAGTGGAAAGCCCGGCAACTTCATGTCCGCCATGGCTAAGTTGGATTACTTACAGGATTTGGGAGTTAATGCCATCGAAGTTATGCCCGCTATGGAATTTCGCGGCAGTTTTTCCTGGGGCTACAACCCTGCCTTAATCTACGCGATTGAAAGCGATTACGGCGGTCCCCAAGCGTTCAAGGAGTTTGTCAAAGCGGCGCATGCCCGAGGCATGGCAGTTATTCTGGATGTGGTCTATAATCATTTCGGACCCGGCGATTTGGATTTGTGGCGTTTTGACGGCTGGAGCGAGAATGATAAGGGAGGCATTTATTTCTATAACGACGGACGATCGAAAACTCCCTGGGGAGATACCCGACCTGATTACGGGCGGCCAGAGATACGTCAATACATTTTTAACAATGCCATGATGTGGTTAGAGGAGTTCCATTTAGATGGATTGCGCTGGGATGCTACGGCGTTCATCCGCAATGTTAACGGTAAAGACAACGATTCCGAGCACGACATTGCCGAAGGATGGAGCCTGATGCAATGGATTAACGAGGAAATCAAAAAGCGACATCCAGGTAAGATTTCCATCGCTGAAGATATCCGCGGCAACTCCTTCATTACGAAACCGGTACCGGAAGGAGGCGCCGGCTTCGATGCCCAGTGGGATGAATTGTATGTCCGCCAAATTCGTGCGGCATTGACCTCCCCAGAAGACAAGGCTGTCAATCTGGAGAGCGTAAAAACAGCAATTGAGCATCGCTACGACAACAAGGCTTTCGCTCGGGTTGTCTATACAGAATCCCATGATGAGGTAGCTGAAGGCAAAGCTCGCCTACCGCAAGAAGTCTCTCCGCAAGATACTGGCAGTTGGATCGCCAAGAAACTCTCCACCTTGGGAGCGGCATTAGTTTTTACCGCACCTGGGATTCCCATGATATTTCAAGGGCAGGAATTTCTCGAGGATGAATGGTTTCACGACAAAGACCCCTTAGACTGGCCCAGAAAGGAAATGTATGCCGGAGTATGGCAGTTATATAAGGATCTGATCCATTTGCGCCGCAATCAAGATGGCAATACCCGTGGTCTTTGTGGCTCTTACGTCCATGTTTATCATGTCAATAGTAATGAAAAAATCATGGCTTTTCATCGCTACACAGAGCAAAAAGCAGAAGACAGCGTGGTAATTATCGTCAATCTGAAGCACGAAGAAAGTCTCGATTATCTCATTGGTTTTCCCCGGGAAGGTTTCTGGAAAGTGCGTTTTAACAGCGATGCGAATCTATACGATTCTAATTTTAGCAACTGTATTTGTCCTGATACCGTTGCTGAACCGGTTGAAAGAGACAGTCAACCCTGTACCGGCAAAGTCAGCTTGGGTCCGTATAGTGTTCTGATGCTTTCTCAAGACGTACCGAGTGCTTAGTTAAAACATAAGCAACCTCTTTTACCTCATGATATGAAAATTGAAACCGGAATGGAGAATTCCAGCTTATAACGTCTTGCGAGAGGTTTCTGTCGCGATGTTTAAGTAGTAATATCGCTACTCATATAAGCAGTAAGTTGTCTTCCGACGAGAAGGGAAATGCAATGGACACAATGATAGAGTTCGACGGCAAAACCACAGACCAGTTGTTCGAGTCCCTGGGCTCGACTGTAGAGGGCCTGACGTCTGATGAGGCGGTAAAGAGAAGGAAGAAGCACGGCCCCAACCAACTCGTGTTCCACCGAGAGAAATCTCCGTTCATCATGCTACTTGAGGAGTTCAAGGGTATGTTCCCCCTTCTGCTACTGGTTTCGGCGATATTGTGTTTCTTTGCCAACGTGTTGAGCCCCGGCGAGGGCTACAACTTTATCGGCCTGGCCCTGCTGGGGGTCGTCATTCTCAATGCGGGCGTATCCTTCGTGCAGCGGTACAAAGTCGAGCAACTGATGCAGTCGTTCCAGGACTACATTCCCAAGCAAGTCGCGCTTATGCGGGACGGAGAGCGTAAAGTTCTCGACGCGAAGGAGATCGTTCCGGGAGACATACTTCTCGTTCAAGAGGGAGACAGGATATCAGCGGACGGAATCATCCTCTCGTCAACCGAGCTGATGGTGGATGAGAGCATACTCACCGGGGAATCCGAGCCCTTAGAGAAAGTTGCGTTCGGGACCGAGGGGCAGCAGTCCTGCGAGGCATTCTCCGGCGCCACGGTGATGAAAGGCACCGCAACCATCCTGATCGTCAGAACGGCGAAAAAGACGAAGATCGGCTCGATTTCCGACTTGTCACAGACCGTTAAGCGCGACCTGACCCCGATGCAGAAGGAACTCAAGATCTTCGTGCGGAAAATCACGTACCTGGCGGTCGCCCTGGGATTGGTTTTCTTTCTGGTAGGCTTCCTGATCGGCAACACATTCTGGACCAACCTCATATTCGCCATTGGCATTATCGTAGCCAACGTGCCGGAGGGGCTCCTCCCCACCGTCACCCTCGCTTTAACCCAGGCTTCGGCGAGAATGGGCAAGCGACATGCTGTAGTGAAGAACATACTCTCGGTGGAGACTCTGGGGTCCACAACGGTCATCTGCACCGACAAGACAGGAACCCTCACGCAAAACAAGCTCCACGTGGCCGGCGCCTACCTTGACTTCACAGAGTATTCATCCGACAAACCGGAAGAATTGAAGAAGAGTGCAGGTGCGAAGCCCCTCAGCGAGATCATGGCCTTGTGCAATGACGTAGTCAGCGCGACGGACGATGCAGGCGCCCAATCGTTCAAGGGTGATCCTACCGAGGTAGCGTTGGCTGAGTTTGCAGCGCAGATGTCGGGCTACGACAGCATTCGTTCCGGCTTCGAGGCCGTGGGGGGCAGCCGTTCTCCTCTGAGACCAAGTACATGTATTCCACCTACAAGACAGCCGATGGCTCATTCTACCTGACGGCAAAAGGAGCCCCGGGAGTTCTGATAGAGAAATGTGTCCAAGTCCACACCGAAACAGGGGTACGGGAACTGACAGGGGATGAGAAGCAGAAGATACTGGCGGCCTCCAATGCGTATGCGGAAGACGGACGCCGTGTGCTGGCCCTTGCCTATCAGATTGTGCAGGCCCCGGACGCGGAGGCCGGAAATCTCGTATTCACAGGCCTTGTAGCCATGATGGACATGCCGCGACCGGAGGTGCCCAGGGCGGTTGAGGAGTGCAAGAGCGCGGGTATCAGGGTGATCGTCATAAGTGGCGACAAGGCGGAAACCGTCAGGAGCATCGCGCGTAGAGTGGGGGTTGCCGAGGATCCCCACATCGTTACCGGCGATAAGTTGGCGGAGATGAGCGCGGAGGAGCTGAAGCAAACGTTGAAAGACAACTATGAGGTTATCTTCGCCAGAACGGCGCCGGAGCAAAAATTAAAGATCGTCGACGTCCTGAAAGAGATGGACGAGGTCGTGGCTGTGACGGGTGACGGAGTTAACGATGCGCCGGCTTTGAAAAGGGCCGACATCGGGGTTTCGATGGGCTTGAGCGGAACGGATGTGGCCAAGGAAGCCTCCGACATCATCCTTTTGGATGACAACTTCGCCACCATCGTGAATGCGATTGAGGAGGGCCGCACCGTTTACGATAACATCAAGAAGTTCATTACCTACATACTTACGAGCAATATACCCGAGATATTGCCGTTTATATTATATGTTCTCTTCCCTATCCCCCTGCCGATCACCGTCATACAGATATTGGCCATCGACCTCATCACGGATATTCTCCCCGCCATCGGCCTGGGTAATGAACCGCCGGAACCGGACATCATGATGCGGCCACCCAGGCGAAGAACCGAACGGCTCGTGAGCTTGAAGACCTTCCTGAGAAGCTACGGCATCATAGGCCCGGCAGAAGCAGCTCTTTCTTTCGTTGTCTTTTTCCTCATCCTGGCCGGAGGCGAGTGGGCCTGGGGAGAGAGACTATCGGCCTCGAATACGCTTTATCGGCAAGCCGCGGCCGGATTCCTTGCCACTATTATCTTCTGCCAGATAGGAAACGTGATGGCCTGCAGGACCAACCGGCAGAGCGCCGCCCGGCACGTGTTCAAGTTCAACTCTTGGATTACCGCCGGCGTGGCCGTGGAATTGGCGTTTATTTTCGGGATACTTTACCTGCCTGTAGACGTGATCCATCACTTTTTCACCACGGCGCCGCTGCCTCTGAGGATATGGCCTGTGATCGTACTGACGCCATTTGTGATATTTGGATTAGAGGAAATCAGGAAGTTCCTGGTCCGGAGGGGGGCTAACATCCTCTCTGCCTGAAAAATGAATCTCTTGATGGTTCAGGGAGAATTTGGTAAGATAGTCAGCGTCTTACGGAGCAAAGAATGCTTTTTGCCGTTTGAATGGAACATGTCAGATTAGAGCAATTGTCCGACATATTTGTAGGCATCAGAAATAATTTTCAGGAGACCATAATGATAGACCAAATCACCAAAAATCTGGGAAAAGATGCTGAAATCCTGCTCAACCACCAGTGCAGCACCATTGCCAAAGAATCTCTTCATTTACCCGGCCCTGATTTCATAGATCGTGTGTTGGCCGATTCTGACCGCGGTCCTGGGGTTCTGCGTAACTTGCAATCAGTTTTTAATCACGGGCGATTGGGCGGCACGGGCTATTTGTCCATCCTGCCGGTCGATCAGGGGATTGAGCACACTGCCGGAGCGTCCTTTGCGCCCAATCCGATCTATTTTGACCCGGAAAACATTGTCAAACTTGCCATCGAAGGCGGCTGTAATGCGGTTGCCTCGACACTGGGAGTCCTTGGATCGGTCTCGCGAAAATATGCCCACAAAATTCCTTTCATCGTCAAGATCAATCACAATCAATTGCTTAGCTATCCCAACACTTTTGACCAGCGGCTGTTCGCTAGCGTTGAACAGGCATTTGATATGGGAGCAGCGGCCGTCGGGGCCACGATTTATTTCGGTTCTGAGGAATCCAATCGGCAAATCGAAGAAATCTCCTCCGCATTTGAGCAGGCGCACAGTATGGGAATGTTTACAGTTCTGTGGTGCTATCTGAGGAACTCGGCATTTAAGAAGGACGGCGTGGACTACCACACTTCCGCCGATATGACCGGCCAGGCCAATCATCTGGGCGTGACCATTCAGGCGGATATCATCAAACAGAAGCAGCCAACAAATAACGGTGGCTTTACCGCGATTAATTTCAGTAAAACCCATCCGCTGGTCTATGAAAAGCTGACTACAGACCATCCTATCGATCTGACACGTTATCAGGTTGCCAATTGTTTCATGGGGCGTTCGGGCCTGATCAACTCCGGCGGACCGTCCGGCGACAACGACCTTCAACAGGTTACCCAGTCTGCTGTTATCAACAAACGCGCCGGCGGCATGGGACTTATCAGCGGACGCAAGGCCTTCCAGAAACCCATGAAAGAGGGTGTTGCCCTGTTCAACGCAATCCAGAACGTCTTTTTGGAAAAAGAAGTTACGATTGCATGACAGCCAAAATAAAAGCATCATATATCGAGGCTATTGATATGCAAAAAGAACCTCTCTTGCAGGTAACCGGTGATATTTCCATCGTACTGTGTGGTCAGGCGGGGACGGGAATCCAGACCGTCGAACAGCTTCTGGTCCGGATTTTTCAACGCAGCGGGTATCATATTTTCGCCACCAAGGAATACATGTCGCGGGTTCGTGGCGGAACCAATTCTACGACGATTCGCGTCGGTTCAACGCCGGTCCAGGCTTTGGTGGACAGGATCGACCTGCTGATTCCGTTGAACAAAGGGTCGATCGGACATGTTCAGCATCGTATTTCCTCCGAAACATTAATTCTTTGTGAGCCGGATCATTTTGATGTCGATTTGCCCCAGGCCCGACATGTCGAAGTACCATTTACGCAGATTGCCGAAGAGATTGGCAATAAGCTCTTTTCAAATATTGTCGCCGTTGGTTTAGTCGGGGCGCTGCTGTCTGTGGATTTATCACTGATGACCGATTTTATTCGTGAACGATTCGCCGGTAAAGACGAGGTGCTTATCAGCGGTAATGTACAGGCTCTTGAAAAAGGATATGAAATCGGCATCGAACAAGTTCGAGCCAAAACCGTTCAGATTCAGATTCAACCGGATGATGCCGTCAAAGATGATATGCTGATCAATGGCGTCGAAGCGGTTGGATTAGGCACGCTGGCTGGTGGATGCAATTTCATCGGGGCCTATCCGATGTCGCCTTCGACCGGTCTTTTAACTTTCTTGGCCCAACACGCCGATCAATTCGGTGTTCTCGTTGAGCAGGCTGAGGATGAGATTGCCGGTATTAATATGGCCTTGGGTGCGTGGTATGCCGGTGCGAGAGCCATTGCCAGCAGTTCCGGCGGTGGATTTGCACTCATGACCGAAGGATTGAGCCTGGCGGGGATGATCGAAAGCCCGCTGGTCGTGCATCTGGCCCAGCGACCCGGTCCGGCAACGGGTTTACCAACACGAACCGGACAAGAGGATTTGAATCTGGTGTTGTACGCCGGCCATGGCGAATATCCCCGCGCTATTTTTGCACCGGGTACACTCCAACAGGCCTATGACCTGACTGCCCGGGCATTCGATCTGGCGGATCGATATCAGATACCGGTATTTGTTATGACGGATCAGTATTTTGTTGATACCTATTACAATACACCGCGATTTGATGTTTCAGAGTCCGATGTCGAACACCAATTTGTGAAAACAACAAAAGACTACAGGCGATTTGCCCTAACTGAAGATGGCTTGTCACCCCGCGGCATTCCCGGCCACGGCGACGGACTCGTGGTAGCTGACAGTGACGAACATGATGAACATGGCCACATCACCGAAGATCTGGACATCCGTGTCCGTATGGTCAACAAGCGACTGGCCCGAGGGAAACTGCTCAATCAGGAGGTGATCGAACCAACCCTTTGGCCAAATAAGGAATTTAAATCACTTGTGCTCTGCTGGGGATCCACACTACCGGTTGTGCAAGAGGCACTGACGATGCTGGCACGTGACGATATTTCGCTACTGCACTTTGCACAAGTCTGGCCGCTGCCGCAAAACCTGAAAGACAGATTCGCTCAGGCCGAAAAACTTATCTGCCTGGAGGGAAACGCCACCGGCCAGTTCGCCGTGATCGTTAAACAGCAGACCGGTGTTGATATTCAGGAAAAGATATTAAAATATAACGGATTACAATTTACGGTTGAAGAGATAACCGCCTCGCTCAAAAAAATCTACGGATAAAGGACTTCGTCATGGAAGTTAAAGACTACGATATGGAACAATGTGACATTGCCTGGTGTCCTGGCTGTGGCGACATTATGATTCTCAAGGTGCTCAAAGAAATCTTAGCAGAGCTGCAGATTGCGCCGGAAAACCTGGTCATGGTTTCGGGCATCGGACAGGCGGCAAAAATCCCTCATTATCTGCGCTGTCATACCTTTAACGGGCTGCACGGCCGGGCGCTGTCGCCGGCGTTTGCGATCCATATCGCCAATCCGAATTTGACCGTGATCGCCGAAAGCGGTGACGGCGACATGTACGGCGAAGGCGGCAATCATTTTATTCACACGGTCCGCCGCAATCCAAATATCACCAACATTGTTCATAACAATATGGTTTATGGGCTTACCAAAGGTCAGGCCTCACCGACCAGTTCACGCGGCTTCAAAACCCCTGTGCAGGTCGGCGGTGTCATTCTGGAACCGTTCAATCCGTTGGCGGTGGCCATCGCACTGGATGCTTCGTTTGTAGGCCGTGCTTTTATCGGGGACCAGCAGCAAACCAAGGATATACTCAAACAAGCCATCACGCACAATGGATATGCGCTGGTGGATCTCTTTCAGCCGTGTGTAACATTTAACAAGATCAACACCTACCAATGGTTTAAGGACAATACCTATAATTTGGGACAAGAGCACGATCCCACGGACCGGCAGGCAGCGTTTGCCAGGGCCTGTGAGTCCTGCGATACCAGCAAACTGCCGCTGGGGGTGTTTTATACGAATTCCCAAAAAACGCCCTATCATGAAGCCAACTCTATGTATAAAACCGATTATTCGCCGTTATGGGAGCGACCACGAGACCAGAAAAAGCTGAAAGAACTGATCATCTCTTTTTAGTATGCAGCGAATTGAAAGACAATAATTTTGCCACAATTGATCAAAACCGTACCATTCGGTTTGAAGAGTCGGATGGTCAGTGTCTTTAATTTCAAGTAATATAGAAACAGTGGTAATTTATTGCCATAGAGAGTAAAGAAAATCTACGTGAGCAGCACTCAATGCCACGCAAATACCTTGTAACTGATTGTCACACAATGAGTAAGGGGGGGGTAAACTATTGTTTTTTCTTGACGGTAGGTCCAATAACTGCTATGCGGTATCTGCCAATCAGTCAACCAGCCATTTACGCCCTGAAAATTATCCCGTGGACCGGGCTCGGCAGGCAATCGCTCAATCCGCGAGTAAAAATTGGTTGCGCGTTGGTTGCGCGTCTGATTTTTCGGCCACCACAAAAAAAGCTGACAGCCATAAACAACTGTCAGCTAAAGACTTATCTAATGGGCAGAGGCGGACTTGAACCGCCGACACACGGATTTTCAGTCCGTTGCTCTACCAACTGAGCTATCTGCCCAAAATTCCATCCGGTTTTGATTCGAATGAATCATAACCGTTGTTAGCTAAGCACTTAATGTAGCCATCTCCGCAATAATATGCAAGCAATAATATGCAAAATCCATCTGATTTTTTGCCGGTGCAATAACTTATTCAACTGCTATTATTTGATAAGGTAAAGGTAAAATCAAGCTGTTTCAGGGCAGAATATCGGGGTTAAGATATTGTCGAATAAGGACTTAAATCTTTCCATGATGACGGGCGCAGGGTATCTTTGACTGGGATCGACAATTGAAATCTGTTTCTGATTTTGACGGCATTGTGTTAACATGGTGGGCAATCTGCAGGCAGTTTTGTGGTTGATTCGATCCCAAATTAATAAAATGAGTAGTCCCTAAGCGATCAGGAGCAATACATGGCTAAGATTTTGATAACTTATTACAGTCGCGGTGGCAACACCCGGGAAATGGCTAAAATAATCGAAAGTGCCGCCCGCCAGGTCGCCCAGACCGAGGTTACCTGCCAGGAAATCGATCAGGTTAAGGTGGATGATTTGCTTTTATACGACGCCATCATCATCGGAACACCGGTTTATTATGGAACCATGGCCGCTGAGATTAAAAAACTCATCGACGACAGCGTCTGCCATCACAGCAAACTGGCAGGGAAAATCGGCGGCGCTTTCGCCAGCAGCGGCAATGTTGGCGGCGGAAACGAAACCGCTATCATGGACATCATCAAAGCTCAGTTGATTCACGGAATGATCATCCCCGGCAGTGCTCAGGGCGACCACTACGGCCCGGTTTCCATCGGCAAGCCTGATGACCGCGCCATGGCACAGTGTCAAAAATTCGGCAAGTTGATAGCTAAACTAACGGTAAAAATGTTTGGGTGATTCCTGGATTCGATTTCGATGCTGATTCCAGATCAGTGCGATTTGGTCGGCAGCGTAAAATGAAACTTGCTGCCCTTACCGGGGGCCGATTCCACCCAGATACGCCCGCCATGACGATCGATAACCTTTTGGCAGAGGGACAATCCAATTCCGTTGCCGGGATATTCCTGTTTGCTGTGCAGACGGCGGAACATATTGAAGATTCGCCCCTGATCCTCAGATTCTATCCCGATGCCATTGTCCTGTACGGTTATCTGCCAGACATTATTCTTTTCCTCAGCTTCAATTATTACTTGTGGGGGATCTTTACTTCGAAATTTAAAAGCATTGCTGATTAAGTGTTCAAGCAACTGTTCGAGCTGCTCCCGGTCGGCCCAGACCTTCGGCAGTGGCGAAATCTCCAGCGAACCACCGCTGGACTTAATAACCTCGGCCAGATTTTTCTTTATCTGACCGGCTACCTGGTTCAGATCGACTTCGGCAAATGGCTTCCCCCGGGTTTCCACTTGGGAATAAACCTGTATCTCGTCGATCATTTTCTGTATATATTCTGCTCGGCTGTGAATTTTATCCAGCAGGCTTATCCCGCTTGGATCCAGAATACGGTGGTAACTACTTTCCAGGCTTTCGCAACTGCTCTGGATATCGTTCAGGGAATATTTAAGGTCGCTGGATACTACTTCGGCAAACTGGTCCAGTTCCCGGTTGCTTCTTTCCAGGTCGGTTGCGAACATCCGCAGCTCTTCGGCAAGCAGGCGACGGTCGGTTACGTCGTTAAACACTGTAGCAAAAAATCCTTTTTTGGGGCTGTATGCCGAAATGAAAAACCACCGATCGTAAATTTCAATATATTGCTCAAAGGCGATTTCTTTGCCCGTCAAAGCGACCTCGCCATAATTTTCTATCCACTCGTAGCCAGAATCTTTTATGCGGGGGAAAACTTCCGAAAATCTTTTACCAATAATATCTTCCCGTTTCACGCCGGTGAGTTTTTCAAAAGCGTCGTTTATTTCCAAATATTCATAATCAATCGGCTGATTGTCATCGTCCAAGATTATCCGGTGATATGCAAAGCCACTGAGCATTTTTTCAAATAGACGTCGATATTTGGCTTCACTTTCCTGTAAGGCGTCTTGCGCGAGTTTTTGCTCAGTAATATCCCGGACTACTACTACCCGAACCTTTCGGCCGTGAAAGGGCATCATCCGGGCGGAAATTATCATAAAAATCTCAGTGCCATCCTTACGAACACCTTTGGCCTCGTATGGCGTACCGACGTATTCCTGACGAATTTTTTCCGACACCAATTGCCGGTCTTCCGGGGCGATCAATTTCAGCGAGTCCGTACCGATTAATTCATCCCGGTTGTACCCGAACATTGCCCCAAATGCACTGTTCGTATCCAGTATCGTTCCTTTTTCATGAATCAAAATCCCCTCGAACGCCGCCTCCGAAAGCAAGCGAAATCGTGAATCACTTTCACGCAGCTCGATTTCATTCTTCTTGTGGTCGGTGATCTCCTCAATCATAATGATGATATAATTAGGTTTTCCGTCGGTACCTCTAACCAGTGATGCTATTAATCGCCCCCAAACCATACGCTTATCCTTGCCGGTCAGACGAATTTCCATCTGGTATCGATTGCAACGACCGTTTGCCAGGTCTTCAAACAGACGCGAACTCGACTGCCGGTCTTCGGCGGAAACAAATTCCAAAAATCCTTTCTGTCGTAACTCGGCCCGACTGTAGCCTAGCATTTCCTGCAGAGTTTCGTTGCTTTCCAGGGCTCGACCCCGCAAATCCACCAGGGACATCCCAATCGCCACCCCCTGAAAAATCGCCCGCAATCGTGACTCCCTTTCACGCAACGCTCTTTCACTTATTCTAAGCTGCTGATTGGTCAGACGAATTTCCTCCTCGGCCCACTTACGCTCGCTGATATCACGAAATACTATAATAAAGTTTTTGTTACCTTTATATTCGAATAGATATCCCCGAATTTCCACATCGATTGTCGTACGGTCTTTTTGGGTACCAATCGTTTCAATCTGAAATTCGCCTTGTTCCTGAATAGCTCGGCGGTTTTTCTCATAACGTTTCCGATGATCGATATGAATCAAATCAGGAATATTCAGGTCGTAAAATTCAGCCGGAGTGTAACCAAATATTTTTGTAGCCTGGGGATTGGCATCAATAATGTTGCCGTCAAAATCCACAATAAACACAGCATCCAGGGATGAGTTAAACATACCCCGATATCGCGCTTCGCTGTCGTGCAGGGTGTTTTGTGCTTCGATCAACTTAGTTTCCTGACTCAACTGGCTGACAACCTGAGCAATTACCGTCGGCAGCAATTCCAAAAAAGCTCCTTCCTTCATAATATAATCCCGGGATCCTTCCTTCATCATCTCCACTGCCAGTTTCTCATCTCCCTGGCCGGTTACCATGATGAATGGGGGAAGGATATTCTCGTCACGCAACTGTTGGACCAGTTCTTTTCCGGTCATATCCAGCAGCTTATAGTCCAGCAGCATCAAATCCGCATGATTCGCTCGTATCCACGATGCCGCCTCTTTGCCCGACGCAGCAGCATTGATTTGGTATCCCTCCCGCTGCAATCGCCTTTGCACCAGATGCGCCAGACCGGCATCGTCTTCGACAACAAAAATAGTGTATTTGGCATTCTCTTTGCCCATTAACGTCTGCTCCGAATATTTAACTACTAACCAAAATCCTTATCAAAATGCGAACTTTAATACTACAAATAACTGGAATGTATAGGAATTTGTATTTCAATGTTTCCGAAAACCGCAGCGACCAACGGGAGCGTCAACTTGCCCACTGGGCATGTGTCGAATCCGGTCCAGCGAAAGCTGGTAACTTGTTAACGAACTTATCGGAAGCAAAACTATAAACTCGCTGCCCCGGCCCACAGTCGATTCCACCTGTATTTCTCCCTGGTGACGCTGAATTATTCTTTGCGATATTGTCAGGCCCAATCCCTCACCTTTTACATCAACGTTGCCCAGTCGGCTAAACATTTCAAATATTTTATCCTTTTGAACTTCGGATATCCCAATCCCGTTATCCCGTACTCGGTAAATTGCCTTGTCGTCCTGAATTTCACCAACCACGCTGATCTGTCCCTGCCGGGATCTGTCCAGATATTTCAATGCATTGTCCAGCAGATTAGTAAAAACCTGATTGATCTGCTCGGCGTCGCCATAACAATCCGGCAGATCATCAATTTCCACCTGAGCCCCGGTTTGCTGCAATTGAAATTCCATCGTCCGGGTGATATCTTCCAGCATTTGGTTCATGTCTAGTTGCTCAAGGTTTAAATCAACTCGACCTAAACGGGATATCCGTACAATGCCCCGCAGCAACTTGTCCATTTTTTCTACACCCGCCAGAATATAATTCGACGCCTCAGGGATTTCCTCCTCCAGAATCGTTTTCAAATTAAGATTATCCTTCAGGATTTCCCCGCTTATCTGTTCACGCAACTGCACACAGGAATGGCATAACTCTGCCGTAAATCCCTGGATATTCAACAACGGTGATCGCAAATCATGACTGGTCGCAAAAACAATTTCTTCCAACTCATTATTTTTTTGTTGGATCGCACGAGTCAACCGTTCCCGTTCCGCTTCTTCTCGCTGCCGGGTGGTTACATCTCGACCGACACCAATAATGCCCGCAACTTTTCCTCCTTCAAAAAACGGCCGCTCGTTAACCTCCAACATCAAACGCCGCCCATCCTTATGATAAATCTCAACCAAATAGGGGGGCATCTTCTTGCCGGTTTTCATGGCCCGCTCGGTTGTTTCATAAACTTTCTGATTGATAGGATTATCCGTCATATAAGTGGAATAATGTTTGAGCCATTCTTTAACCGTGTAACCGGTTATCCGTTCTATAGTCGGGGACAGATAGTATAAAACTCCCTGGGCGTCATGGCGGTAAACAAAATCACTCATGTTTTCCAATATGAAGCTTTGCTCGTCATTCAGATCTGAATATTTTTCCAGCGTCGATTGTAATAATTGTTCCGACTTCTTCGCTTCCGTAATGTCAAACGCATGTTCAATAACCTGTTTGATTTTCCCGTTTTTGTCAAAAATCGGATAGCCATACACCTTCATGTAACGCTTGCTGCCCTTTTTGTCGCAATAAACATGTTCCACCTGAACCGCTTTACCCGTTTGCTTGATTATGTGTAAAGGGCAGGGGTGACCCTCCTTATGACAGGGGTGATCGCTCTGGTGACGCATAGCGAAGCAGGTTGTATTCTTAGTCAACCGGGCTTTATTCGCCATCTTGTTCGCCATGATGACGGCGTAGTTATTGGCGTCAATAATATAAAACGGGTGATCTATCGCGTCGATTACGAATTGCAAAAGATCATCCTGGCTGTTGGTGTTTTGCTGCCGAGATAATACATTACCGCTGTTTTCGTCATTCGTGAGTTTGTTCATCCTTGTGGCTCGCTTAATCAGTGTGACAAATAAATTTTCGGTTTTATTATTTTACGGACAGATATTCAGCTATAATCCACTCTCCACACTTGTTATATAAAAAACGACGCGGGTGCCAGTGTCGGCAAATTTGCCAGATCCTGCTCTACCAGAGCCGGTTCATAACCCCTGTGATTGGCGATGCATATCATTTCGATTTGCGACAAACGGTCATGAAAAAGCTCGTAGTGCGTCAAAGAAATAAATTTCAAAGAAAACCTCAGAACTTTTATAAAATGCTGCCGATAGTATATCAGTAATCTATTAAGTTTCCAATATTTTAGATTAGATTAACGGAATTTCCTGGATTCGTCGGTTCAGTATTTTGTTATGCAAATGATAACCTCCATTAAATTGCGTTGATACATAATGAAAAAACTGAAAAAACTCACGGAGGAAAAATACCAAACTAATATCACGGATGCGCGTAAGTGCTTGCATATAAACTACTTATGTCGGCCATGGCTGCGCGGAACTCCCGTGGCTTCTGTCAAATAAACTAACAAATTCTTTACAGCACGATTGATTTAGCTTTAAAATGGTTGTTATGGCAGACGATGGCAAAATTTTCGTATCTTGTGTTAAGGAAAATCTGATGAATCGAAATATTAACCGAAATGGCTTTTCCCTGGTCGAAATCCTGGTTGTCGTCGTAATAATTTCACTGCTGGCCGGCCTGATTACACCTCAAATCATCGATAAGTTCAACCAGGCCAAATACGATATCGCCAAAACTCAGGTAACCGTGGTCGAAAATGCCATTGTGGACTTCGAGCGGAACTGCAACCGCTCACCCAAGGAACTCGACGAACTGCTCAACAGGCCTTCGGATATCAAAGAAGAAGACTGGAAAGGCCCTTACCTCAAGCCAAGCCAAAAGGTCGACCCCTGGGACACCCCGTTTCAATACCGCGTCACCCCCAACGGCGTCGAAATCATCAGTTTCGGAAAAGACAAAAGAGAAGGCGGCGACGGGTACAACCGGGACATCTCCAGCAAAGACTAATACTCCCCGCAATATTTGTGCCTCAGACTGCGACTCCCAGCATAAAATCCTGCTGCAAAAAAAAATACCGCCCTCGAACACTTTCGAAGGCGGCATCGTTCAATTTCGCATTGATTTTTCTGAATCTTATTCTTTTACTGTTGACTTTCGCACTTATTGATTCTTTTTATCAAATGCTCCGTCAAAAGCTATATTGGACGGCTCAAAGTCAACTTTACGCACAAATTCCAATGCCTCTCGTGCACCTTGTTCGCGGTTCATCCCGGAATCTTCCCACTCCACACTCAACGGCCCGGCATAACCGATCCGGTTCAATGCCCGGATGATTTCCTCAAAATTAACTCCACCGCGGCCCAACGAACGAAAATCCCAGCCCCTCCCCGGCTGACCAAAGTCCAGATGACTGGCCAGTATCCCGCTGGTGCCGTCCAGCGTAACAATCGCGTCTTTCATGTGCACGTGATAAATCCGATCACTGAACGCCTCGATAAACTTAACCGGATCCACAAACTGCCAGTGCAAATGGCTCGGATCAAAATTAAATCCAAATGCCTTCCGACCGCCCACTGCCTCAATCGCCCGTTTGGTAGTGATTATGTCAAAGGCAATTTCCGTCGGATGAACTTCCAACGCAAAACGAACTCCGCATTCATCGTAAACATCCAGGATCGGATTCCACATCTCGGCAAAATAAGCAAATCCTTCATCAATCATCTCCGCTGAAACCGGCGGAAAACTGTACAACATGTGCCAGATCGACGAACCCGTAAATCCGTTTACCACTTTCAAACCCAGATTCTTCGCCGTTCGCGCCGCGTTTTTACAAGACTCAACCGCCCAGGCCCGCTTCATTTCCGCATCGCCCGCACAGTCCGCCGGGGCAAACATATCACTGCGACTGTCATTATTCGGATCGCACACCAACTGGCCCGCCAAATGATTCGATATCGACCAGCACTTCAGATTGTATTTCTCCAGCATTTTCAGTTTGGCCTGGCAATATTTTTTGTCCTCGGCTCCCTGAAAAACGTCGATAAAATCACCCCAGCACGCCAGTTCAACTCCGTCGTAGCCAAATTCTCTGACTTTCTGACACAACTGCTCAAAGGGTAAATCCGCCCATTGTCCTGAACATAAGGTTACCGGTCTTGTCATTGCTTTCCCTTTCTTTTATCAAGTTTATTTTTTTTGCGCTAATTGCACGGTAAAATCCGCCAATTTCCTAATATTTCTTAACAGACATAATCAATTTCTTATAATCAATGGTAAAATGGTTGCTGGGATAAACTTCTTTCCTATAGAATTTGGCAATTTAATAAATAATTTCAATTATCTTCCATATCAGATGCCATTGTATTTACCCAGTACTTCTTTGTATACAAATAAATACCCAAAGCGGCCGTAAGTAGCAATGCGGCAAATACCAACAACACCGTCCTGTCCTGTTCCACAAATACAGTTATGCTCAACATCATAACTCCAAGAATACCCAATACACAGCTTGTCATCAGTGCAGGCAGTCGGGATGGCTTTAACTGAACATTTTCTTCCTTAGTTTTAAGGGAATGATCTTGTAGCTTTTGCCAGCCCGAATCGGTTTTATTCTTAATCGAAAGCAATTCAAAGAATAATAACAATAACAATGGAATAAATAATCCTGTTATTCCCTCAACAACATGCACATTAGCTTTGAGCCACTCAAGAAAACCATTCGCTTTATCAGAAGCCAACAAGATTGCATCTATTCTTAACAAAAATAGCTTCACAAATATTCCACAAGTGTAACTAATGGCTAACACCCAGAATAATTTCGCTGTGCTTATTTTTTTAGAATAAATACCCCAGGCCGCAGGCACTAACATTGGAACAAAAAACATCATCACCAATGATAATACAACTTTTTCCGCTCCTCCCCATGAGGGTATTAAATTGGCCACTACTATCACCAAAATACCGTAAATAAGTGTGATTATCCTGCCAACAAAAACAAGATGCCTTTCTGAAGCACTTTTACAAAATAGCGGTTTATATATATCCTTTGTGAAAACACCGGCAAAGACATTTAAGTGAGTACTAATCATACTGGCCGTTGCGGAAAACATCGCTGCAATGACTACTCCCAACATACCCGCAGGCATAACTTTTTCACAAATCAAAATATACGCCTGTTCAGGGTCGGCACCAGGATCTATCAACCTGTAAATCATTGCAGGAAGCATCCAGAATAAAGGACTTATTACATAGAGCCATCCCATCAGATAGGCCGCCTTTTTGGCGTCTTTAGCTGTTGGCACACAGATATATCTTTGTATAAATGCCCAATCGGCTCCAAATTGAAAGAAATTACTTACTGTCCATAACAATAAAAATCCAATTGAAAATTCTTTAGTCGCCAAAGAGAAAAAACCTTCTGGAACATTTGTAATAAAATTTCTTACTCCGCCAATTTCCATAAAGCTCAAAGGAACCGCTATGGCAATAGAAAGACACAACACAATACTTTGTATGACATCTGTCATCAAGACGGCCCATAATCCACCCGCCATTGTATAAATTACGATTGTTCCGCCGCAAACAATAGACAGCCAATATATTGATAGTCCTTTTGATTCAGGATTATAAAAAAAACTGTCTTGTGATACTGGTATTAATGCTGCTAACATCACCGAAAGAGCATACAGACCAATTGCCATACACACAATGCGACATAATAATCCTAACCAGGCATAGATTTGGACCGCTGTTTCACCAAAACGATATTCCACATATTCCGCCGGAGTTGTTATGCCCATCTCTTTCCATTTTCCAGCTAAAAATATACCTATTCCGAAAAGACTAATGCTGATAACCATCAGAATTGAAACCGCAACCATGCCGCAACGAAAGGCAATGCCCCCCCAGACAACAAAAGTACCGGCAGAAAAAATAGACATGAAACCGGAAAGACCGGAAACCCACCATGGCGACCGTCCACCGGCAGTAAACATTTCAAGCGAGTTTGTCATCTTATTGCTAAAATAACCGCCAACAACCAGCAGTCCTATTAAGTATAACGATAATGTTACTACATCTATTTTAGCCATAATGATGATTCGCTGTCAACAAACACTAATTTCAAATATTCTCGCATGATCAATGCCGTTTGTTGAATTGACGTTTATTCTTATCGCCTGTGTTTCGATTGATTTAAAATTATGCCTGCACAATCTCTGATAATTACCTTTAACATTGACGAGTTCCTGCCATAAACTGCCTTTTTTATAGCTGATATTATAATCCTTTACTGTTTCAGGCTGAGGCATACCCCACATCATCTTCTTGACAAGGCCATCCGAATGTGACATTGTCAATATTCGATGCATACCCGTATCAAACACCAGGGAAATTTCAGTGATTTCTACCGGTTTCTCCCAGCACAATTCTATCCAGGCAGGCAGGTTTTCAGATATCCATCGATGTAATCCGGGGTGAGATCTATCTGCCGGAGCACCCCAAGGGCCCTGTATTGCACGCGTCTGCCCAGACATAATGTTTAACGCTTCTCCACCCTTTTGTTGGCTTGATGCTGTAATTTTTGCGGTCTTTACCAAATCATTCTCGAATTCATTCAATTCACCTATCAGGTAAGCATCATCTCTTATTAGATTTTGTTGTATGGCTTTGATGGCATGATTGTTTTTAGTCAAATCGCAGGGAGATATTTTGTTTTTGCCTGCATAAGCCGCTGCTGTCCCCACCCCCTGACCAATAACAGCACATGCCCCCATTACTCTGGTTGATGCAAACGCCACATGAGTTGCGGAAATATTTCTGCCGGCAAACATCAAATTCTCAATATCACGACTTATACAGCATGATAATGGAATACTATATAAATAAGGCGGAAGATAATTTGTCGCCGGTCGTACATCGAGACCGTCGATTCCTTCTATTGCATGCAAATCTATAGTCCAACCGCCATATCCTATGGCGTCGTTGAAGGGTTTAGAGTCCATCAAATCATCTTGTGTCAAAACATGTTGCCCGATAAATCGCCTGGATTCTCTTTTGCCCGGAGTAAAACCAAACCACTCCAAAGCCCAGTTGTCGGCACCATGATCGCCATCATTTTTAATATGATCCCATACGCCCAACATTACAGCCAATAATTCATGACGATTAGATTCATTTTCTTTTATAGTATTTTGGCGGCCTCCCAATTCCACCCACCAATAGCCGAATTCCAATCCACAAAAAGAATATTCACCATGATCAAGTGGTGAAGCATGAGGCCTGAGCCTGAGATCGTGCTCGGAAAATTTTCTTGCCCATGACGGCGCTTTGAATGGAACCGCGTGATCGTGCCTGCGGGCTTGAAACAGAATACTTGAACCCATCACACACTTATCACCATTATCCGGTGCATAAGATTCTTTATATTCATCTTTTGATTCTCTGCCGCTGTAGTAAGGAGCGCCTGCTTCTACACCTAATCTGCCATCGCCTGTACAATCAACAAATACCTTGGCCGATATTCTAAATGCATCTTCCGTTGACTCACGATGGGCAAAAGCATTTTTAATATTTTTCCCTTCCATCTCAACGCTTGCAACCGTTGTATTTAGTAGAAGCTCTAAATTTGGCTCGGTTATACATTTCTCATATAATATCAAATCAAATATGGAATCTGACCTCTGAGGATTACGCACGCTCCCCTCAAGCCTTATCTCCTCAAGTATTCCTCCCTCACGTACCTCCGTTTCTAACTCTTTACCTCTTCGACCAAGAGCATCTGCACCAAGAATCATCATTCTTATTTCGCTGGACGCATTTCCTCCCAAAACCGGACGGTCCTGACATAATATAACTTTGACTCCATTTCTTGCTGCTGCGATCGCACAACACACTCCGGAAATGCCACCCCCAGCAACAAACACATCACAAAACTTTTCATGGTGCTCTCTAACTTTCGATGCCGATACATTATTTAACACGATATTTCCTTATCGGAGATTTCCCATTTACTCGGTTAAAACACACGTTTAAAAGAACCTGACTTCTCTGGCGTTCAAAAAATCAGGTTTTTCAGCATCAAACAACATTAGTCATATCCGTTCAACACCAACTTGAGGTGGTGAATTCTCGCATGAATTTCAAAACAGGGATTTGAATATCAGCACCTCAACATACTATCAAATTATCTGAATTTACTTGGAAAATCAGGATTTAAGTTTCACCCATTTCTGTCGACCTTTACCGCTGGCTACCACCGTTTCTATAAATGCCATACCCCGAACCCCGTCATCGACATTCGGAAAATCAAGCTCCAGTTCCGTTGGCTTACGATGCAGCAACCGCGCACAAATAGTGTCCGTAAAGTTACGATATACATTCGCAAATGCCTCAATGTACCCTTCCGGATGACCGGCCGGCACCCGCGTCGCACGACCCGCACCGGCACTTTTGGCCGCAACATAATCGTTGCCCCGTTTCCAGACCTGCGTCGGTTCGTTAAGTCCTTCAACATAAACATAATTGGGGTGCTCCTGGTGCCATTCCAGGCTGCCGTTTTCGCCGTATACCCAGATCGCCAGGCTGTTTTCCTGACCGATGCAAATCTGGCTGGCATGTAGCAATCCTTTTGCTCCGTTATTGAAGTGCAGCAGGCAGTTGTTGTCATCGTCCAGACGCCTGCCCTTGATATAGGTGTTCGAATCCGCACATATCTCACGAATCTTCAGCCCCGAAACGTACTCCGCCAGATTCTCCGCATGTGTGCCGATATCGCCTATGCAACCGCCCGCTCCACTTTGCTTCGGATCGGTCCGCCATGCCGCTTGTAGTTGGCCCGAACGCTCGATCGGACGGGCCAGCCAGCCCTGAGGATATTGCACCACCACTTTCATAACCTTACCCAGATCTCCCTGTCGAATCATGTCCCGCGCCAGCTTCACCATCGGATAACCCGTGTAGGTGTGCATCAGACCAAACACCTTCCGCGATTTCCGCACAACCTGCTGCAACTGCTTGGCTTCTTTCAGCGACATCGTCATCGGCTTTTCGCACATCACGTTAAAACCCGACTCAAGAAATTCCTTCGCAATTGGGTAATGCCAGTTGTTCGGCGTCGTTACCGAAACAAAATCTATCCGTTCTCCAACCGGAAGTTGCAACTCCTTCTCTATCATTTCAACATAGGTGTTGTAAACCCGTTTGCGATCCAGGTTCAGCTCCCGACCCATCTGTTTACTTTTACGAGGATTGATATCAAATGCTCCCGCCACCAACTCTATCCCGCCATCCATCCGGATCGCTTTGCGATGGACCTCTCCTATAAACGCCCCCGGGCCGCCGCCCACCATCCCCATCTTCAGATTACGGTTCAGCTTGGCCGCAACTTTCTCACCTTTAATTGACATGACACTCTCCTTATTTTCTTGCTCGGATTCAAATTGCTGATCTTTCAAAAATCACCCGACCATCATAATATCTAGCTGCTTACCATACAACATTTTTTCCCTGACCTAATTTTACCTTCTCTGGCATTCCTTACCCTTTCCTGACGGATACTCTACTTTTCCCGCTGGTTCTTACCATTAAATTTAAAAAAAATGCAAAATGCCGTTAAAAAGATTTGACTTATGCCTACAATTTTGCTAAGATTCCTAGGCTTTGGATATGGCTATTCTCTGCCGGAATATTACATAAACGTTTTGCCCAGCTATACTTGTGCGCAAAACCAACACGAAAGGGATTTTAAAAATGTCTCTAACCAGACACCAGGAATTAAACCTGTGGATCGACGAAATGGCCAAAATGTGTCAGCCGGACGATATCGTCCTCATTGACGGCTCGGATACGCAAAAAGCCGATCTGACCAAACAGGCTTGTGACACGGGTGAAATCATTGAACTCGATCAGGAAAAACTTCCCGGGTGCCTTTACCACCGTACCGCCGTCAACGACGTAGCACGCACCGAAAATCTCACTTTCATCTGCACCTCGAAAAAAGAAGACGCCGGTCCCAACAACAACTGGATGAAACCGGCTGACGGTTATAAGCGCGCCGCCGAAATCTTCAAAGGCTCCATGAAGGGACGAACCATGTATGTCATCCCCTTTTCCATGGGACCGGTTGGCTCCGAATTCAGCAAAATCGGCGTGGAACTCACCGACAGCATTTACGTCGTTCTTAACATGCTTATCATGACTCGTGCCGGACAAAAAGTTCTCGATCAGCTCGGCACTGATGGCGAATTCACCCATTGCCTGCACGGCAAAGCCGAACGTGATATCGAAAAACGCCTCATCATGCACTTCCCCGAAGACAACGCCATCTGGTCCGTCGGATCAGGCTACGGCGGAAACGTTCTCCTTGGAAAAAAGTGCCTGGCTCTGCGAATCGCCAGTTATATCGCACGAAAAGAATCATGGCTCGCCGAGCACATGCTTATCCTCGGTATCGAAAGACCTTCCGGACGAATTGATTATGTCGCCGCCGCTTTTCCCAGTGCCTGTGGAAAAACTAACCTCGCCATGCTCATCCCACCCGAAGGCTTGCAGGCCAAGGGTTACAAAATCTGGACCGTCGGCGACGACATCGCCTGGATGAGAATTGACACGGACGGCAAACTCTGGGCCATCAATCCTGAAACCGGTTTCTTCGGCGTCGCTCCCGGAACTAACATGAAATCCAACCCCAACGCCGTCAAAACTGTTCAGAAAAACACCATCTTCACTAACGTCCTGCTCAATCCCGACCGAACCGTCTGGTGGGAAGACGGCGACGGCGATCCTCCCGCCGAAGGGGCTTTCGACTGGAAAGGCCAACCCTGGAAACCCGGAATGAAAGATGAAAACGGCAATCCCATAACCGGTGCTCACCCCAATAGTCGTTTCACCGCGCCCATCGCACAGTGCCCGACTCATACCTACCGACTGGACCATCATCATGGTGTTAACATCTCAGCTATTATCTTTGGCGGTCGCCGTGCTAAACTTGCCCCGCTGGTTTACCAGTCCTTCGACTGGAACCACGGCGTCTATGTCGGTGCCACCATGGCCAGCGAAAGAACCGCCGCCCAGTTCGGAAAAATCGGCGAAGTCCGACGCGACCCCATGGCGATGCTTCCCTTCTGCGGTTACAACATGGCCGATTATTTCGCCCACTGGTTCAATATGGGCAAAAAAATTAAAGAACCTCCAAAAATCTTCCATGTCAACTGGTTTCGACAGGACGAAAATGGTGATTATCTCTGGCCCGGCTTCGGCGAAAATCTCCGTGTCCTTGAGTGGATTTTAGAACGCGCCAATGAAGATATCGATGCCGAGGAAACTCCCATCGGGTTCATACCCAAACCACAGGATATCGACATGACCGGCCTGGACTTACCCGCCGAAAATATGCAAAAATTACTGAGTATCGATCCCGAAGACTGGCTCAAAGAAGCTCAGAATGTCTCCGAATACTTCATACAATTCGGCGACCGACTCCCGAAAGAAATCTTAAAACAACACGCCGCTCTCCTCGAACGTCTGAAAAAATAATCAACGGAGAAAAATCCGTTTTTAAAACAACCAGCCCCCAGGATTTTTTCCCGGGGGTTTTTTATTATCCACCCAGCCTTTGCATAACTTCTCACCTTTCGCTATAATATTCTAACCTCACGAACATTTTCGTGTCTTTTTAAACAAGGATGTGGAAATAATTATTACAAATTAATTTTCTCTGTGTTCTCTGTACTACTAACCTGTAAAAACTGAAAATTTTATTAAGTTTTCTCTGCTCAACAAACACAAGCTATTGACA